>DASUKT010000336.1:0-10015 GCA_036278575.1 Pseudolabrys sp.
TCGCCGCCGCCATGGCCGGCATCGCCGGCGCGCTGCTGGCGCAGACCACGCAAACCGTGTCGCTCGAAGCGATCGGATTCCAGCGCTCCGCCGACGTGCTCATTATGCTGGTCCTGGGCGGCGCCGGCCGGCTTTACGGCGGCCTTGTCGGCACCATCATTTTCATGGTTGCGCGCGACCAGTTCTCCGGCATCGAGCCGCAGTATTGGTATTTCTGGATGGGCATTCTGCTGATCCTGGTCGTGATGTTCCTGCCAAACGGCATCCTCGGCGGGCTTGCGCATTTTGCTGCGCGTTGGAGACGCAAATGAGCGACGCCGCGCTCTCCATTCACAATTTCAACAAGCGGTTCGGCTCGCTCGTTGTGGCGAGCGACATCAACATCGCGCTGCCGAAAGGCGCGCGCTACGCTCTGATCGGCCCGAACGGCGCCGGCAAGACGACGCTGATCAACCTCATCACCGGCATGTTGCCGCTCGACAGCGGCCGCATCTTGCTTGGCGAGGAAGACATCACCGCGCGGCAGCCGCAGGAGCGCGTGCAGCGCGGGCTGACGCGGACGTTCCAGATCAATTCGCTGTTTCCCCACCTCAGCGCGCTCGAAGCGGTGACGCTGGTGGTCGAGGAACGGCGTGGGCTGGCGGGACACTTCTGGCAAAACCTCGCCAGCCACAAAGAATCGATCGATGAAGCCTACGGCATCCTCAAGACGCTGAAGCTCGGCGACAGTTGTTACCAGCCGACGCGCGAATTGCCCTATGGCCGGCAGCGGCTGCTGGAAATCGCGCTGGCGCTGGCGACGAAGCCGAAAGTTTTGCTGCTCGACGAGCCCGCCGCCGGCGTGCCGCAGGAAGAAAGCGGCGAGGTATTCGAAGCGGTCGCCGGCTTGTCGGACGAACTGACACTGCTGTTCATCGAGCACGACATGCATGTCGTCTTCCGTTTTGCGAGCCACATCATCGTGCTGGTCGGCGGCGCGATCTTCATGCAGGGCTCGCCAGCGGAAATCTCCGCGCATCCGGGCGTGCGCGAAGTCTATCTCGGGACGCGCCACCATGGCTGAACCGATCCTCTCACTCAAAGACGTGCGCGCCGGCTACGGCGGCGCGACCGCGCTGCACGGCGTCTCGCTCGATTTGCCGGAAAACGGCAGTCTCGCCGTGCTCGGCCGCAACGGCGTCGGCAAATCGACGCTGCTGCTCACCATCATGGGTTATACGCAGCTGCGCGCCGGCGGCATCGCGTGGCGCGGCAAGGACATCTCGCGCTTCGAGCCGCACAACCGCGCGCGCGCCGGCATCGGCTGGGTCGCGCAGGAGCGCGAGATTTTTCCGTCGCTGAGCGTGGAGGAAAACCTCACCACGACCGCGCGCTCCGGTTCCTGGAATCTGGATTCAATCTACGCCATGTTTCCGCGCCTGAAGGAACGGCGCGGCAACATGGGCAACCAATTGTCGGGCGGCGAGCAGCAGATGCTGGCGATTGCGCGCGCGCTGATGACCAATCCGTCGCTGCTGCTGCTCGATGAGCCGCTCGAAGGCCTGGCGCCCGTGATCGTCGAAGAATTGACCAGGGCCATGACCGCGATGCTCGCCGACCGGCGGCTCGCCATTATCCTTGTGGAGCAGCACACCGACATCGCGCTCGAATTGACGGAGCAGGCGATCGTTCTGGAGCGCGGCGCGATCGTGCACCGCGCGCGCTCCGCCGATTTGCGCAAGGACGGCGCAACGCTCGAGCGGCTGGTCGGGTTGCGTGTCGAGGCGAGTGCGTGACACTTCTTCTTACCTCCCCTTGAAAAGGGGAGGTCGGTTTGCGAAGCAGACCGGGTGGGGATCGTCCTGCCGCTGACCCCCTCCCCAACCCTCCCCCTTTTTCAGGGGGAGGGAGAAAAATCACGTGAGGACTCTCATGCCCAATCCCATGATCCCCCGCGAGCGCGCCGATTACTCGGCCATTGTCGACCGGCCGCCGCTGAAATTGCCGCGCGGCGCGCGCATCATTTTCTGGACCATCGTCAATTACGAAGTGTGGGACATCGGCAAGCCGATGGCGCGGCAGTTGCTGCCGGCGCCGACCGGCGTGCCGCTGATGCCCGACGTGGTGCATTGGGCGTTTCACGAATACGGCATGCGCGTCGGCTGCTGGCGCTTCCATGAATTGTTCAGGAAGCTGAAAATCAAGCCGACGCTCGCCGCCAACGCGCGCATCGTCGAGGATTATCCGCGCGTCGCCGATCAGGCGAAAAGCGACGGCTGGGAGTTCATGGGCCACGCCTACGAGCAGGGTCCGATCCACAAGGAAGCCGACCAGCGGGCGATGATCGATCGCACCATGAACCTGCTCGAGAAATACTCCGGCAAGCGTCCGGTCGGCTGGCTCGGGCCCGGCCTCACCGAAACGCTGGAGACGCCGGATTATCTCACAGCCGCCGGCGTGAAATACATCGGCGACTGGGTCTACGACGACGAGCCGACCGTCATCCGCACGACGAACGGCCCGCTGGTCACGCTGCCCTATACGATCGAATGTAACGACATTCCGGTGATGCTGGTGCAGCATCACGACAGCGATTATCTGCTGCAACTCGTGAAGGACCAGTTCGATCGGCTTTATCAGGAGAGCGCCAAGCGCGCGAAAATTTGCACGCTCGCCATCCACCCCTACATTTCGGGCCAGCCGCACCGCATCAAGTACCTCGAGCAGATCTATAAATACGTCAACAAGCACAAGGGCGTGCTGCACTGGAACGGCGCGCAAATCCTCGACTGGTACCGCGGCATTGCCAAGGTCTAGGCGGCTGCCTAGCATCTCAGTCCAATAACAAGCCGGAAATCGGCGCACGTGGAGGAAATCCTGATGCGAATCAAAAGCCTTTTTGCGGCTGCGGTCGCCGTCGTCGGCCTGATGACGCCTGCCGCCGGACAAGAGGCGGAAATCCGCCTCGCTCAGCAATTCTCGATGGGCTACCTGCAGCTCAACGTAATGCATCATCAAAAGCTCATCGAGAAGCACGCCGCCGCGCTCGGCATCAAGAATGCGAAAGTGTCGTGGTTCAGATTCAACGGGCCGTCCGCGGTCAACGACGCGCTGATATCCGGCAATGTTGATATCGGCTCCGGCGGCGTTCCCGGCCTGCTTACGCTTTGGTCGCGCACCAAGGGAACGGCCAACGAAGTGCGCGGCATCTCCGCCCTGAGCTCGCAGCCGTTCCTGCTCAACACGAATAATCCGGCAATCAAGACCATCAAAGACTTCAAAGAAAGCGATCGCATCGCGGTGCCGGCGGTGAAATCGTCCGTGCAGGCCCTCGCCTTGCAGATGCAGGCGGCGAAGACGTTCGGCCCGAAGAATTTCGAAAAGCTCGATCCGCTGACCGTGTCGATGACGCCGCCGGATGCAACCATCGCGCTGCTGAACGGCAGAGCGCAGATCACCGCCGCCTTCAGCGTTCCACCGTTCCAGTTTCAGCAGCTCGAAAAGCCCGGCATCCACACGGTGCTTAATTCATTCGATGTGATGGGCGGATCGCACACGTTCACCGCGATCTGGACGTCGGCGCGATTCCGCAACGGCAATCCAAAGATGTACAAAGCCTTTGTCGAAGCGCTGAAGGAAGCAACCGCCATCGTTGCGAAAGATCCTCGCGCCGCGGCCGCGTTGTGGATCGAGGATTCCAAGTCGAAGCTTTCGCTCGACTTCGCGGCCAAAGCCGTTTCCGGGCCGCAGGTGCATTGGACGATGACGCCGGAAAACACCATGAAGTTTGCCGAGTTCATGGCCAAGGTCGGACGCCTGAAAGCCAAACCGGCCTCCTGGAAGGATTATTTCTTTCCGGAAGCCTACGATCTGAAAGGGAGCTGATGCTTAACCCTCCCCCGCGAAGCGCGGGGAGGTCGGTGAGCATCGCATCGGCGATGCGAACCGGGGTGGGGGAGCAGGGATCAGTATTCAGAAAACAGTAATCAGAATAAATTGAGGAATGAGTCCTGATTTCCGATTACCGATTTCTGATTCCCATCCCCACCCCTAACCCCTCCCCGCCGCTCGCAAGTGCCCGCGTGGGGAGGGGAAGATCAAGCCGAAGCCGCGTTACGAGGACCATAACCCCATGAACTTTCCCAAGCCCGCCGTCGGCATGCTGCCGACCGACCGCATCGCCTATTCGCCGATCGTCAACCGCAAGCCGCTCAAGCTGCCGAAGAAGGCGCGCATGGTGGTGTGGACCATCGTCAATCTCGAGGAATGGGACCCGACGCAGACCATGCCGCGCACGGTCATCACCCCGCCCGCCGGCGGCGCGCCAATGCCCGACATTCCGAACTGGTGCTGGCACGAATATGGCAACCGCGTCGCGTTCTGGCGTTTCCTGAAAATCTACGACGAGTTCAAGGTGCCAGGCGTGATGAACATCAACGGCGTCGCCATCAACGCGTTTCCGGAAATCATCAAGGCCTGCGTCGAGCGCAACTGGGAATTCGTCGGACACGGCTACACCCAGCGCAACATGCAGAAGGTGGAAAACGAGCGCGAGGACATCCGCAAGTGTTCGGAGATCATGCTCAAGGCGACCGGCAAAAAGCCGCGTGGCTGGCTCGGCCCCGGACTCACCGAGACCTGGGAAACGCCCGATATCCTCAGCGAAGAAGGCTACGATTACGTCGCCGACTGGGTGCTCGACGATCAGCCGGTGTGGCTGAAAACGCGGCACAAGCCGATCGTCAGCATTCCCTACACGCAGGAATGCAACGACGTTGCCATGATGCTGATCCAGCATCACAAGGCGTCGGAATATTACGAGCGGGCGATGGATCAGTTCGAGCAGATTTACAAGGACTCGAAGGATTCGGCGCGCGTGATGGCGCTGTCGGTGCATCCTTACATCATGGGCGCGCCGCATCGCGTGAAATACTTCCGCAAGATTTTCGAGAAGATCCGCAAGAAGCGCGACGTGCTGTTCTGGAACGGCTCGCAGATCCTGGATTGGTATTTGAAGGCAGGTCCCAAGGCGCCGCAATGAGGGGCACTAGCGTCATTGCGACGAGCGAAGCGACGAAGCAATCCAGCATTGTGCTTTCCGCTCTGGATTGCTTCGCGGAACCTGTCATCGGGCCGCGCTTCGCGCGGACCCGTTGGCTCGCAATGACGTTCGGGTAGGCTTCGCCCGATGATGACAAAGTAGAGCAATGCCCGATGCACCCGCGCGAACGACTGGCATTTTCCCCGATCGAGGGCCGCCCGCCGCTGAAGTTTCCAGCGGGCGTGCGCCTCGTCGTGTGGCCGGTGCTGGCGCTGGAAGAATGGGACATGGGCCGCCCGATGGCGCGCATGGTGATCTCGCCGCCGCAGGGCCAGCCGATGCAGCCGGATCATCCGAACTGGAGCTGGCACGAATACGGCATGCGCGTCGGCTTCTGGCGGCTGCGCAAGATGATGACCGAGCTCGGCATCACGCCGACCGTTACGCTCAACGCGCGCGTGTGCGAAACCTATCCTGTCGTCGTGAAGGCGTGCCTCGACAGCGGCTGGGAGTTGAACGCGCACGGCTACGATCAGGTGCCGATGCACAAGCTCGACGATCAGCGCGCTTCGATCATGAAATCGATGGGCATCATCGAGAAATTTTCCGGCAAGCGGCCGCGCGGCTGGTTCGGTCCCGGCCTGACGCAGACTTTCGACACGCTTGATTATCTGTCGGAAGCCGGCATCGACTATATCGGCGACTGGGTGCTCGATGACGAGCCGGTGACGCTGAAGACGACGCACAAGCCCGTTGTCGCCCTGCCCTACAACTTTGAAATCCACGACATCGTCATGATGGCGCTGCAACACCATCCGTCCGACGTCTGGCACACGCGCGCGATGGATCACTTCCGCACGCTCTATGCCGAGTCTGCCGAGCGGCCGAAGATCATGGCGCTCGCCTGCCATCCATATTTGTCCGGCGTGCCGCACCGCATCGGCCACGTGCGGCGGACTTTTGCGGAAATTCTTGCGCATGATGGTGTGGTGGCGTGGGATGGTGAAAGGATTTTGGATTGGTACAAGCAAGCGGCTAGCTCTTAACCTCCCCCTGAAAGGGGGAAGTCGCCCGGCTGAGCGAAGCGAAGACGGGCGGGTGGGTCACCCCCTCCCCAACCCTCCCCTTTCAGGGGGAGGGAGCGCAACCGCGGTGCTAAACTGATGAGAGTGAGATGAATACATCTTCCTACCGCTCCTGCTTCGTCCCGCACGACATCAAGGCGCCTATCGCCGGCGCTGCGACCGGCCCGTTCGCGGGACTGACCGCTGTCGTCAAGGACATGTACGAGATAACCGGCGAGCGCATGGGCTGCGGCGTGCCGGAATGGTTTGCGACGGCGAAGCCCGCCGCACGCAATTGCCCGCCGGTGCAGAAGATCCTCGACGCCGGCGCGACCATCATCGGCAAGACGATCTGCGACGAATTTTTCTACAGCGGCACCGGCATCAATCCGCACTACGGCATGCCGGTGAATTCGCGCGCGGCAGGCCGCATTCCGGGCGGCTCGTCGGCCGGCTCGGCGGCGGCGTGCGGCGCGGGCCTGTGCGACTTCGCGCTCGGCAGCGACACCGGCGGCTCCGTGCGCATGCCGGCCTCGTTCAACGGCATCTACGGCCTACGGCCGACGCATGAGCGCATCGCGCACGAAGGCGTCGCCGACATGGCGCCGAGCTTCGACGTGCCGGGATGGTTTGCATCGACGCCCGGCGTCTTTCGCAAAGTGGGCGGCGTGCTGCTTAACGACAAGCGCGTCACCGCAAAACTCGAGCGCGTCGTGGTGCTGGAAGATGCCTTCGCGGAAACCGATTCCGAGATCGCGGACCTGCTGCGCACGCTGCTCGAATTCATGGGCGACGACTTGCCCTCGATGACGCATGGCAAGATCGCGCCCGACGGTTTCGACCCCTGGCGCGAGGCGTTCCGTATCGTGCAGGCTTACGAAACGTGGCAGACGTTCGGCGACTTCGTCAGCAAGCACAAACCAACGATCGGGCCCGGCGTGCGCGAGCGTATGGCTTTTGCGGCGACCGTGACCAAAGCGCAGGCCGACGCCGCGCGCGCGGCATACATGAAGGCGCGCGAGCATATTCGCGCGGTGGCGAAGCCCGGCACCATCCTCGCGCTGCCGACCTCGCCCACCATTCCGCCGCTTGCCGACACGCCGGCGCAAGATCTCGACGACTTCCGCACCCGTGTCATGCGGCTCGTCGTCACCTCCAGCATTTCGGGCCTGCCGCAAATGTCCATGCCGGCCGGAACCATGGCCGGCTGTCCGGTCGGACTCTCGTTCATTGGCTGGGCCGGCGGCGACGAGGCGCTGCTCGATCTCGCCTGTGAATTGTCGCGCCACTGCGGGATGGCAGGGTAAGCGCTTTTATGCTTTGAACGGGCCATGGCGACCGACAGAAAGACCATCGCTGAAACCACCGCGCGGATTTATCTCGACACCGGCGCGGTGCGTTTCATGGCCGACAAGCCGTTCATCTTCACCAGCGGCTGGGCGAGCCCGGTTTACAACGACTCGCGCTGGCTGATCTCGTTCCCGCGCGAGCGCACGATGCTCATGGATTTCATGGCCGAGACGATCACGCGCGACATCGGCCGCGGCAAGATCGACGCGGTGGCCGGCGGCGAGACAGCCGGCATCCCGTTTGCCGCGTTCATTGCGGAGCGGCTGAACCTGCCGATGCAATACGTGCGCAAGAAGCCGAAGGGTTTCGGCCGCGGCGCGCAGATCGAAGGCAAGCTCGACGAGGGCCAGCGCGTGCTGCTGGTCGAAGACCTCGCCACCGACGGCAAGAGCAAGGTCAATTTTGTGAAAGCGATCCGCGATGCCGGCGCAAAATGCGACCACTGCATCGTGGTTTTCTTTTACGACATCTATCCGCAGGGAAAGAAAATCCTGGGCGATCTCGGTGTCACGTTGCATTATCTCACGACATGGTGGGATGTGCTCGCGGTCGCCAGGCAAGGCGGAAAGTTCGACAAGGGCATGCTGGCGGAAGTCGAGAAGTTCATGAACGATCCCGCCGGCTGGTCGAAAGCGCACGGCGGCGCGAGCGAGGCGGCGGAGTAATAACCCGTCATGTCCGCGCTTGTCGCAGGCGTCCACGTCTTTAGACTTGGCGAAAGGACAAGACGTGGATGGCCGGGACAAGCCCGGCCATGACGAAGAGGGAGAAGCGTCATGGCAAAGGCGAAACGTAAAGTCCGCAAAGCAAAGGCATCGACCAGAACGAAGCAGAAGAAGATCACTACGAAAAAGGCCACATCCCGCTGGCCGAAGCAGCACTTCACTGTCAGCCATTTGCGCGAAGAGGATTTCGACCACGGCCTGCGGTCCTACTCCGCCTATCGCGATCTCGGCCTTGCGAAGGCGACCGGCGGGCGCGTGCAGGCGCATGTCATCCGCATGACCAAGCCGTTTGACGCCAGGGAAGTTGCGATCCCGCACTTCCACGACGTCGAATTCCAGATGGTCTATGTGCTGAAGGGCTGGTTTCGCAGCGAGTTCGAAGGACAAGGCGCGCATACCTTCCACGCCGGTGCGTGCTGGATGCAGCCGCCCAAGATCAAGCACACCGTTCGCGGCTATTCGGATGACTGCGAATTGCTGGAGATCGTGCTGCCCGCCGACTTCAAGACGGTGACGCTGCCGACGTAAGCGGGACAAACTGCAAGGTGGGCATTGCCCACGAATTGCTTTTGCAAATCGGTTGGCGCTAGCCTTCCCCCGGAAACAACCTTGGGGGAAGTCATGCGCAAGGACACGATCGATCGCCGCACCGTTCTGACCGCCTCGACTGCACTTGCTGCTGCAAGCATTCTGCCGTCAGGCGCGCTCGCGCAAACGTCCGCACCGGCCTCGCTTCCGGCGCGCGGCGAATTTGTCGTGCGCGGCGCGCACGTGCTGTCGATGGACGACAAGATCGGCGACCTGCCGAACGGTGACGTGCATGTGCGCGACGGCGCGATCGTCGCCGTTGCTGCAAACGTTGCAGCACCCGGCGCGCAGGCGATCGACGGCAGGGGCATGATCTGCATGCCGGGCTTCGTCGACACGCACTGGCATCACTGGACAACGTTCCTGCGCCCGCTCATGCGCGCTGACGATCCCAAGCACACATATTTCCCCGTCACCTTCGCGCTCGGCGTGCATTACACGCCCGAAGACAGCTACCGCGCCGTGCGGCTCGGCATGGCCGAAGCGCTGAGCGCCGGCATCACCACGACGCACAACTGGGCGCACAATGTGCGCAGCCCGGCGCACGCCGACGCCGAGGTGCGCGCGATGCGTGACGGCGGCCTGCGCGGGCGCTTCGCCTACGGCCCCGCACTTGGCGCGCCGAACGACAAGCCGATGGACCTCGACGACATGGCGCGTGTGAAGAAGGACGTCGGCAAGGACGACATGCTCACCGTCGGCATGTGCTCGCGCAACATCGACGGCAGCAACAAGTCACGCGGCGCGATCGACGGCGACATGGCGACGAAAGAATGGACGCGGGCGCGCGAAATCGGTCTGCCGATCACGTTGCACACCAATGGCAGCGCTTCGGTCCAGCTGCTCGCCGGCCACAACCTGCTCGGAAAAGACATCCAGCTCGTCCATCCGCTCAATCTCAACGAGAAGGATTTCGAGGTCCTCGCCAAGACCGGCACGCATTACAGCACGGCGCCTTTGGGCGAGGCCGGCCGCTCTGGCCAGATGCAGTTCATCGAATTGATGCAGCATGGTGTGCTGGTCAGCATGTCGATCGATAACGTCACGGCCGAGCGCTGCGACTGCTTCGCCTGCATGCACATGCTGCAAACCATCAACCGGCACCGCACCGGCAACAAGTTCAAGCTCACCACCAAACGGCTGGTACAGATGGCCACCATCGACGGTGCGCGCGACCTCGGCTTCGACCATCTCGTAGGTTCGCTGACGCCCGGCAAGCGCGCCGACCTCATCCTCGTCAAGACGCGCGGCCCGCACATTGAGACGCT
>DASUKT010000337.1:0-8390 GCA_036278575.1 Pseudolabrys sp.
AACAACGCCAACAGCAGCAGAACGATGATCACCCAGAGGGCGAAATTACGCAGGTTGGCGTTCATCGGGCGTCCTTCGTCGGCGGACTTCCGCCGGAGCCTTGGTCGATTTGCCTAAAGTTCGTGGCGACTTGACGGCTATGGCAGTTAATGTAGGCACCTCGGCTGCCCCTGCCAAGGGAAACACCGGCAAAATGCCCCTTTCCCGGCATTCTAGCGGGCTTTTGCTTTTTTACCGGAACCCGATGCACGTTTGGTTAAGTTCTTCCCACGGCCACGACCGTGCCGAGGAGGCGCGCGCTCGATCAGCAGCCCGTTGCCGTCAAAAGTCACCATCGCCCCCGCCAATGTGCGGCGAAATCGCGTCTCCGCAGCCGTTTTGCCGCTGAGCGCAAGCGCAGCCATCAGACTTTCCAGCTTCGCCAATTCGACCGGCCCTTCGTTCCCGACCGCGGCAATGGCGCGCCCGACTACGCGAAGCGCAATTTCAGCGGGAGCGTCATGCATTTTGGCAGTGTCGATTGAAATCACGTCTTGCCCGCCGCCGTTCGCAACAAATTCGACCATCGCGCGGTCGACGACGGCTTCAACGGCTGCGTCGACGCGGCGCACACGCCGCGCCAGTACCGAAAGCCTGTGCGCGTCGAGCCCCTCGCGGGCAAGCACCGGCATGACACCGCGCAGCCGCGCGCGCGTGAAGCGCGGATCGCGGTTCGACGGATCGTCGGCGAATTTAATGCCGAGCGAATGCAGTGTCGCAACGAGCCGCGCTTTCGGAATGTCGAGGAAAGGGCGGACGAGAAATAGCGGACGGTTACCTCCACCTGAAAGGGGGAGGTCGGCGAGCGAAGCTCGCCGGGTGGGGGTCGAGCGTCTGCAAGATGACCGCACCCCGATCGCGCTTCGCGCGATCGACCCTCCCCTTTCAGGGGAGGGAAAAGAAAGAGTGCTTACTCTGCGCATTGCGCTCAGACCCGTGATGCCGCTGCCGCGCGCCATGCGGAAAAGCACCGTTTCGGCCTGATCGTCGAGCGTGTGCGCCGTCATAATGTAATCGGCACCCGCGCGGCGCGCCGCCGCGGCCAGCAATTCGTAACGCGCCCTCCTTGCCGCCTGCTGCAATCCGGTCTTTGGCTTTTTTCCAGCCCAGCGCACCGTGCGATGCGGAACACCAAGCTTTTTCGCGAGCCGAGCAACGTCCGCTGCCTCGCGCTTCGCTTCCGGGCGCAAGCCGTGATCGACGGTGACGGCAACGAGCTGCGGCTTGCGCTTGAGCGCCTTCAACCAGCGCGCGGCTAGAACGAGCAGCGCCGTTGAGTCCGGGCCGCCCGACACGGCAAGCAGCAAGCCTGATGAGGATTGAAGGTCGGCGAAGAGCGAATTTGCCTCAGCCGCGGAAATAACCAGGGCCGCTTTATCAGCCAGCATGATCTTACCCGAAAAACACGCGCTGCCCCGGAATGAGCTCCAAGGACATGCTTTTTCGGATCAAGCTTAGCAGTGTTCGCGCTTCTGTTCCTGCGTCGCGCCGCGTTTCACGCTGGTCGACGCGCGCGGGTACTTGCGCGCGACTTCACCGAAGGTGGCGCACGCCGCTTCTTTCTGATGCATGGCCGCCAGGGACTGGCCGAGCCGCAACAGGGCTTCCGGCGCCTTGCCGGAATGCTCGTATTTGGTGGTCACTGCGAGGAACGATTCCCCGGCGTCCCGATAGCGCTGCCGTTGATACAGGCTTTCGCCGAGCCAGTATTGAGCGTCGGGCGCCAGATGCTCGCTCGGATATTTCTTCAGGAAATCGCGAAAGGCCTGCTCGGCCAACGCATAGTCCTTGTGCAGCACGTACCCGTACGCAAGATCGTATTCATCTTGCGGCGACGCAGAGGGCGGCAGCGTGGCAAGCTGCTGGCCGGTCGCGCTGACATTCCGCGGCGGCGGCGCCGGCAGCTGCGAGCCTGCGGAGGCGATAACCCCTCCTTGCATCGGCAGGTGCCGATTGTCGCTGGTCATTGTCGAGAGATCGAGCGGCGAACCCGCCATCCTTCCACCCGGTGCGCCAATCGGCGGTTCCTCGCGCGCCTGCATCGGCGGCGGCGAAATTCCAGCTTCGCCGTTGAGCGTACGGCCGACGCCGGCCGCGTTCGGATGCTGCGATGGATCGAATTCGTCGGATCGCTTGCCCGAGGCGTCGCGTATCGGCGTCGGTTGAGTCGGGTTGGAAACCACGGCGGGCCGCGATATCGGCGGCGGCGATGACAATGGGCTTTGCGCCGCCGCGCGGGGCGCCCCGCCCATTGCGGCGGGCTGCTCAGGCCGGTAGCCGGCATCGCCCTGCATCCGCTTGAGCTGCAATTGTAGCTGCTGATTTTGGTACTGGAGCTGCTCAATGGTGCCGGTGAGCTGACGGATTTGGCTCTCAAGCCGGTCGACCCGCACCGCAATGTCGGAAGCGTTGGGCGGTCCGCTTGAACCGGTTGGCCCGGCCTGCTCGTCGCCGCGGTTGAACAGATTGCCAAACAGGCCGCCGCGATCTTGCGCGAACGCGCCGCCGGCGAGCAACAGCAAAGGTGCAGCGACAAGCGCCGCTTTGCACATCCGATTTGTCGAAAACGTCATCAGCCGCCCCGATCGGCGTTGCGTGCGGTCATGTGGCAATTCGGCCATAGCATACGACAGCCTGCGTCGAAATTGTGACTGCAGCACAACTTCTCGCCTGGCCGACAATCACCCCGAAAGCGGAGCAATTGCCGGCAGGCACGACCGTGAAACCGCAATATCAGGCGCCGGGACCGGAATTAAGCACGGTCACGGCTCGCCGATTCTGCGACCAGCAGGAGATGTCATCGCACGTCGCGACCGGGCGTTCCTTGCCGTAGGAAATGGTTCGCATCCGATTCGCTGCGATACCGCGCGAGACCAGGTAGTCGCGCACCGTCGCTGCGCGGCGAGCACCGAGCGCGAGGTTATATTCGCGCGTGCCACGCTCGTCGGCGTGCCCTTCGATCGTAAACGTGTAGCGATTGTAGTGCTGCAGCCATTGCGCCTGCTTGTCGAGCGTCTCGCGCGACTTCGCGGAGAGTTCGGACGAGTCGGTTTCGAACCAGACTCGATCGCCGACATTCACAAGAAAATCCTGCTGGCTTCCGGGCACCGCCATGGCGCCAGCGTTGCCTTGCGCATTTTCCGCTTCGTTCTTCGCGCATGCCGAAATGGCCAGCGCCGCAACCAGCACGGCTACAAGCCGCGCGCCACGAATGACCTGCCTGACGTTCATCATTGCCGGTGCCTCCATTCACATGCACTACCGGGCCTCGGCAACCGATCTAGCAGGGCGTTCGTTAAACGAACGTTCCATCAACCTAAATGCGGACTTGCCAAGCGCGGTAAAATTTGTCGGAACCGCTTAAACCGTCGATGATGGTTAAAGCACAGTGAATAAGGCAGTCTTGCGACAAAAATGGCAGTGTCACGACAAAAGCGGTGACCAAGCCGGATCTGAGGCATAACTCGGCGTTGGAACTTTCTGCTCGTTGCGCCCGGTGATGTCGACCGTGAACAAATTCGGGCCGACGCCGGGGTCGCGGAAGAACATGATGACGCGACCGTTGGGCGCGAAGGTCGGCCCCTCGTTGTGGAAACCTTCGGTCAGCACGCGCTCGCCCGACCCATCCGGCTTCATGATGCCGATACCGAAGAGATTATTCGCCTGGCGCGTGAACGCGATGTAATCGCCGCGCGGTGACCACACGGGCGTCGAATAAAGCCCCTGCCCGAAGCTTATGCGCTGCGCGGGGCCGCCGTTCGCAGCCATCACGTAGATCTGCTGCGATCCGCCGCGATCGGATTCAAAACAGATGCGGGAGCCGTCCGGCGAATAAGATGGCGACGTATCGATCGCGGCTGTGTCGGTGAGCCGCGTTGTGGCCTTGGAGCGCAGGTCCATGACGAACAGGTTCGAATTGGCCCCCTGCTGCAGGCTCATGATGACGCGCTGGCCGTCAGGCGAGAACCGCGGCGCAAAGGTCATGCCGGGAAAATTGCCGACGATCTCGCGTTGACCGGTTTCGATGTTGAGCAGATAGACGCGCGGGCTGCCCTGCCCGTAGGACATATAGGTGACTTCCTGCGTCGTCGGATTGAAGCGCGGGGTGAGCACGAGGTCGTCGCCGCGGGTCAAATAGCGCACGTTCGCACCGTCCTGATCCATCAGCGCCAGCCGCTTGATGCGGCGCTGCTTGGGCCCGGTTTCATCCACAAAAACGATACGGCTGTCGAAATAACCTTTCTCGCCGGTAAGACGCTCATAAATTGCGTCGGAGATAATGTGGGCGACGCGCCGCCAGTTGTCGGGCGTGGTGAAATATTGCTGGCCGGCAAGCTGCTGTCCGGCAAATACGTCCCATAGCCGGAATTCGGCGCGCAGCCGTCCGTCGTTTTGCCGGGTCATGCGGCCGGTCACCAACGCTTGCGCATTGATGACGCGCCAATCGGCAAACCGCGGCACGGCATCGGGGTTGACGATTTTCTCGACGTAAGCGGCGGGATCGATCGGCGCAAACAAACCGCTGCGGCGCAAATTGTTGGTTATGACACCCGTGACGTTGTGGGCGACTTCGCCTTCCTGGCCCGCGCCGACGAAATCCGGCAGTGCGATCGGCATCGGCTGGATGTTTCCCTGCGTCACGTCGAGCCGAGTGACGGCGCGTGCGCGGCGCGCCGAGAGCGCCAGTCCTCCGGCAACGGCACCGAGCATGAGCGTGCGACGGCGCGTCAAGGCAACATGGGGCATTTGCAAAATCGTCATGATGTCGGAATTCTTTCTTCTCAGCCGCCGAGCATCTCGTGCAGATCGAATTTAATCTCGATGTCTTTCCACTGGTCGTAATGCTCGGGCTTGAGCATGGTGAATGGCTGGCAGCGTAACAGCGCGCGCTTGGCGCTCTCGGCAAGCGCCGGACCGAATTTCGATGCGGAGCCCTCGACGGGCACCGGCTCGCGCGCGACCGAGCCGTCGCGTTTGAACAAGACGCGCAACACCACGTAAAGATTGGGCGTATCCTCGGCACCGACCGGCGGGCTCCAGCACTGGCTGATGCGCGCGCGTAACGCGTCCATTTCACTTTGCGAGAGCATCGCGGCCATGCCCTTGACCGAGCCGAGCGTAGGTTTGTCATTCAGCTCCGCGCCTGTCGCCGCCTGGCGCTGCGGATCGCGCTTGTCGAGCAGCGCCGCGATCTTGTCGGGGTCGAATTGACGCTGCTTCTTCGGCTGCGGCGGCGGCTTGCGCGGCGGCAATGGTTTCGGCGTGGCCTTCGCCTCGGCCTGCTTCTCGTCGGGCTTCTTGAGTTTCTCTGCGGTCTTGTCCGGCTTCGATGGCGGTTCCGGAGGCGCAGCGGACGCCGTTTTGATTTCCTCTTTTTTCTCCGCGACCTTCGGCTTCGTATCTTCGACCGGCTTGGGCTGATCGATTTTCTCGACGAGCGGCTTCGGTTTTTCCAGATTTAGCTTCGGCTTCGGCGCGTCCTTGGCGCCCTTCGTCATTTGCGAAAAGTCCTTCAGCGAAACGAGATCGACCGGCAGCGAATCCTGCGGCGGCACTTCGAAGCTGTGACCCGAAAAGGACACCAGCGCATAAAGCAGCACGGCTGCATGTCCGGCCGTCGATATGATCGAGCCCGCCTGCATCTCGCGCCTTCAAGAACCCTGCTCGAATTCGGTCACCAGGGCTACACGATGAAAGCCGGCAGCCGACAACCGTCCCATGACCTTCATCATGGTGCCGTAATCCACTTTCTTGTCGCCCCGGACGTAGAGCCGAGCGTCGGTCCCGCCGCGCGCTTCGGCAATGGCTTGCAATTTCGGAATCAGTTCGTCGATCTTGATCTCGGAATTTTGCAGATAAATCTCGCCTTTGTCATTGACCGAAATCGTGAGCGGCTCCTTGTCCTGGTCGAGGCTCTTGGCTTGCGTTTGCGGCAAGTCGATCGGCACGCCGACCGTCAACAGCGGCGCCGACACCATGAAGATGATGAGCAACACGAGCATCACGTCCACCATGGGCGTGACGTTGATCTCGCTCATGACGCCGCGGCGATGACGCCGCTGCCTTCCGAGAACCGGCGTTCCGGGGTTGGCCGCCATTAGCTCGTGATCCCCTCAGAACAAATCAAAATATGTCCTATCCCCGCTCGTCGATCTGGCGCGACAGGATCGCGGCGAACTCGTCGGCAAAACTTTCGAGGCGTTGCGTCTGTTTGTTAACTTCGGACGCGAACTTGTTATAGAAAATGGTCGCCGGTATGGCAGCCACAAGGCCGATGGCGGTGGCGAACAAAGCTTCCGCAATGCCCGGCGCCACGACGGCAAGCGAGGTGTTCTTCGAAGCGGCAATCGACTGGAAGCTCGTCATGATACCCCAGACGGTGCCGAAAAGACCGACAAAAGGCCCGGCCGAGCCGACGGTCGCGAGCACCAGGAGGCGCCGTTCCAGCCGCTCCACTTCGCGCGAGATGGTCACTTCCATCACCTTTTCGATGCGCGTCTGCAATCCGGCGATGGCGCGCGCGTGGCCCTCGAAGCTGCGTTTCCATTCACGCATGGCCGCAACAAAAAGTGCCGCCATCGAATGGTTCGGCCGCGAAGAAAGCGTCCGATAAAGATCCTCCAGCGATTGGCCCGACCAGAAGGTCTGCTCGAATTGATCCATCGCGCGCCGCGTGCGCGTGAAGAGAACTGTCTTGTCGATGGCAATCGCCCACACCCAGATCGAGCTGATGAGGAGCCCGACCATCACCGATTTGACGATCCAGTGCGCATGCCAGAAAAGCGTGAACAGCGAGAGGTCGGACGATGTGAGCGGGAGCACCGACTGTGCCACGTCGGCAGGATTCATAAGCACGCCCTTTCCGCTGTCCGGCTTCGCTGATCAGAACCGGCGGGGCGCGCAATTGCGGACAAAAGGCGAGCCGCGCGATATCGCCCGCGCGCACAGCCAAGCCCAGTTCGCGAAAACCCATGAACCCGCCACCGGAACGGTGAGCAAATCCCCGCGAAACTTGACCAAACTAGGGCGCACGACGGGCCATAACGACGCTAAACAGCGCCGATTATGATTAAGGATGCGTTACCGGAACCGGGTGGCCTTGCCAATGCGCCGGTGTGCAAAACCGCCCGCCTGGCAGGGCGAGCGGTTTGCGGTTTTGAACCCTCGGTCAGTTTTGTGCGGTGCCTGGCTGCTCGGGCCGATTCCGGCGCTCGGCCATGAACTGGTCGAACTCGGTCTTGTCCTTGGCAAAGCGAAGCCGGTCGAGAAACTCGCGGAATTCGCGCTGCTCCTCTTCCAGGCGGCGGAGGGTCTCGTTCCGATATTCATCGAAGGCGCGATTGCCACTGGTTGAACCGCGCCACGGGCCTCCCGCCTGCCCCCACGGACCGCCGCTCATTCGTGAGCGCATCCAGTCCATCTTGCGCTGAAGGCGTTCCATCTTGTGCTGCCATCGGTCGTGGCCGTGATAAGCGCATGCCATGCGTCCGCTCCATATCGTGAAAACCAGGATCGCGAGGCCGGCCGGCCACCAGACCATGAAACCGAGGACGATCAGCGCGATCCAGGCGGGTTTGCCAATTTCGTCGAGCTTCGCGGTGATAGGCATTTGAGCCTCGCGTGTGAATGTAAATAACATTTACATAGGTAAATCTGCGGCCGCCGGGCGTCAAGAGCCGGCAACGATGGAACAGCAAATTTAATCGCGGCCGGCTGCCGCAGATCCTGACGGCAGACCGAGGCCGCGCAAATAAATCAGGAATGCGGCCTCAAGCAGTTCCTCCGGCGGCATCGGCAAGGCGCGGCGCGCAGCATCGCCGCGCGAGAACAGCGACGCGATGCCATGCGTAAGGCTCCAGATATGCAACGCGACCATCAATGCGGGCGGGCGGCCGCGCACCGGCATGTCACCCACCAGTTTTTCGGAAGCGGTGCGCAGAACTGCAAATGCGCGCTCGCTCGCCGCGCGCAATTCCGCATCGGCGTCGAGGGGAATCCCCGCCTCGAACATTGCCGAATAATACGCGGGCTCGCGCTTGGCGAAATTGAGATACGCTTTGCCGAGCCGATCGAACGCGGCAATCACGTCCGGCTTGCCATCCTCCCAGGCGCGCGTGAGCGCAGCCGTGAATTGCTCGAAGCCGCGCCGCGCGACATCGGAAAGCAATTCGTCGCGGTCGCGGAAATGCCGATAGGGAGCGGCTGGGCTTACGCCCGCCCAGCGGGCAGCTTCCGCGAAGGTGAAGCCCGCGGGGCCTTTCTTCTCGATGAGCTCGAGCGCGGCGCGCACCAGGGCTTCCTTCAGGTTGCCATGGTGGTAACCGCGCGGGCCGTGATCGTGCTTGCCCCAT
>DASUKT010000338.1:0-4076 GCA_036278575.1 Pseudolabrys sp.
CCTGCATCACCTGCGCCGAGAAGCCGCCGATTGCCCCCTCCTCGATGGTGATCAGACATTCATGGTCGCGGGCGAGGCGCAGCACGAGGTCAATATCCAGCGGCTTGGCGAAGCGGGCGTCGGCGACTGTCGTGGAAAGGCCCATCGCCGCGAGCCTGTCCGCCGCCTTCAGGCATTCGCCAAGGCGCGCGCCGAACGAGAGCAGGGCCACTTTCGTGCCCTCGCGCAGGATGCGGCCTTTGCCGATCTCGAGCGGCATGCCTTCCTCGGGCATTGTTACGCCGAGGCCTTCGCCGCGCGGATAGCGCAACGCGCTCGGCCGGTCGTCGATGGCCGCGGCGGTTGCGACCATATGCACGAGCTCCGCTTCGTCGGCGGCCGCCATCAGCACGAAACCGGGGAGGCAGCCGAGATAGGCCACGTCGAATGCGCCGGCATGTGTCGGCCCGTCGGCGCCGACGAGGCCTGCGCGATCGATGGCAAAGCGCACCGGCAGCCGCTGGATCGCGATGTCGTGCACGACCTGGTCGTAGGCGCGCTGCAGGAACGTCGAATAGATCGTTGCAAACGGTTTGAAGCCTTCCGCGGCAAGGCCGCCGCAAAAGGTGACGGCGTGCTGCTCGGCGATGCCCACGTCGAAACAACGATTGGGAAATTCCTTCTGGAACAGGTCGAGGCCGGTGCCGGACGGCATCGCGGCGGTCACGGCGACGATCCTGTCGTCCTTGCGCGCTTCCTTGATCAGGCTTTGCGCAAACACTTTTGTATATTGCGGCGCGTTCGACTTTGACTTCGCCTGCGCGCCGGTCGCGACATCGAACTTGACGACGCCGTGATATTTGTCCGCGGAGGTTTCCGCCGGCGCGTAGCCTTTGCCCTTTTGCGTGACGACGTGCACCAGGATCGGGCCGGTGTCGGTGTCGCGCACGTTTTTCAGCACCGGCAACAGAT
Source organism: Pseudolabrys sp. (assembly GCA_036278575.1). GTDB lineage: Bacteria > Pseudomonadota > Alphaproteobacteria > Rhizobiales > Xanthobacteraceae > Pseudolabrys. The sequence continues at coordinate 952 of DASUKT010000338.1, forward strand.
GGTCGAGATTGTGTCCGTCGATCGGCCCGACGTAGTAGAAGCCGAGCTCCTCGAACAGCGTGCCGCCGGTCCAGAAGCCGCGCGCATGCTCGACGCCGCGGGTGATGAAATCGTCGAGCCGCTTCGGCAGGCGCGCGGCCAGTTGCTTGCCCACGTCGCGCAGCTTGAGATAGGCGCGGCCGGACAGCAGGCGCGAGAGATAAGCGGACATGGCGCCGACCGGCGGTGCGATCGACATGTCGTTGTCGTTGAGGATGACGATCAGGCGCTCGTTGCGCGCGCCGGCATTGTTCATCGCTTCGTACGCCATGCCCGCCGACATGGCGCCGTCACCGATGACGCTGATGACGGTGTGCTTCTTGCCGGCGAGATCGCGCGCCACCGCCATGCCGAGCCCGGCGGAAATGGAGGTCGAGGAATGCGCGGCGCCGAACGGGTCGTACTCGCTCTCGGCGCGTTTGGTGAAGCCGGAAAGGCCGCCGCCCTGCCGCAGCGTGCGGATGCGGTCGCGCCGCCCGGTGAGGATCTTGTGCGGATAGGCCTGGTGGCCGACGTCCCAGATCAGCCGGTCGTTCGGCGTATCGAAGATGTAATGCAGCGCTACCGTCAGCTCGATCACGCCCAGACCGGCGCCAAGATGGCCGCCCGTGACGGCGACGGCGTCGATTGTTTCCTGCCGAAGCTCGGCGGCAAGTTGCGGCAGCTTTGCCGCAGGCAATTTGCGCAAGTCGGCCGGTGCCGTGATTTGGTCGAGCAGGGGTGTTCTTGAGGTGTGAGACAATCCGCACTCCGCAATATTGTTGCGCGCCAGGGCGCAGAACGCCGCTATTTCGGTTCCGGGCTACAGTAAACCGGTTGTCCTCGCCAGTTCAACGCGGGGGAACCGGCGGGGCGCTCGCTTTACCGCCGATGGCCGCCAGCGCCTCATGCGGCCTGGTCGCCCGTGTCATCAGATCGACCGGCCCGCAGCAGATCAGATAGTAGTCGTAGGGCGCGCCGAGGCGCTCGTTGGCATATAGAAACTGGAAATGCGCCTGAAAGAAGCGCCAGCGCCGCCGCTCAAAATTTTCTGGGGGCCAGATGTCGCGAAAACTGATCGCCACGACCGTTGGATTGCGGCGGCCCGCCGCGGGCTTGATCCCGTGACCGGTTACCGGATCGAACGGCCAGAAGTTCATAATGTCATGGCGGGACTGGTAGTCGATCCAGTCGATGTCTGCGGCATTGGCAACGCGCTCGATGCGGTCGCGGAACCACGCCGCGCGCCGGTGAAAGCCGACAATGGGCAAATTAGCGCCGACCGTCAGCAACCGCACGCGGGGACCATGCCGGCCAAGTGCCGGATCGCGTGCGAGCGCGCAGTCGAGCACGTCAACCGCAAGGAACGATCCCGAGCTGTGGCCGACGATGATTGCCTCGTCCGCGTCCGACTTGCGGATCGCATCGGCGACGTAACCGGCGAAGACTTCCATCCGCTCTTCCCAGTCCGGCCGTTGACCGTGCGCAAATTGGTAAGTCGAGATGCCGTCATCGCAAAGATAAAGCAGGTAGGTTTGCGACTCCGTGGCCCATAGCAGGGCAACAAAAGAAACGAGTCCGGCCGCGGCGCCGGCGAGATCGCCAACGGCCGTCGGGGCGCCTGCGAGATTAATCAGCTTCGCGCAGAACAGGCCGATCAGCGCACCCACGAGGATGAAAAGCGTCATCAGCGCCATCGGATAAAGAACGAACAATCCGAAGCGCCAATGCGCGCGCATGATGCGCGGCGTGACGCCGCCCAGCAGCGAGGCGCCATAGGCGCGGTACATATGCAAAATTTTCCACCACGTCGGGCGCCCGAAATCGCGGCGGATGATGTCTTGCCAGCGCAGGAATTTATATGTCGTGTCGACGCGCCAGTCATCGCGCTGCGTGGTTATCGACCAGTCGGTGATGAAGCGATCCGGATCGTTGACGGCGGGTCCGATTTTGCCCTGCAATCCGTAAAGCTCGCACGAGCGCCGAAAATTGCGGCGGAACATGCGATAGTATTCCGGCAGCCCGCGCGGATCGTAGCCTTGTACGTAGATGACCAGACGCCGGTGAACTTGCACGGACCGCCGTCAGTCCACGTCGAGCGGCTCGACGCCGGCCGGCTTGCCCGTCGCGTCGAGCGTGATCTTTTCAACGCGCGCTTCGGCCTGCCGAAGCAGCTCTTCGCAGCGGCGCTTGAGCACCTCGCCGCGCTCGTAGATCGCAACGGATTCCTCGAGCGCAACTTTGCCTTCCTCGAGGCGCTTCACAATCGATTCAAGTTCCTCGATTGCCCGCTCGAAAGGCAGCTTCTTCACATCGGCATTGTTGCTTTCAGCCATCGAGATTTTCGGCTGCTGCCGTCCCTTGTCGATCTACGCGAATATAGTCGTCCTCAGCGGTCGCGGCGATCCGTCCCGTGTGCGCGCCAACCGGTCATCCCCAGCACAATCCCGCGCGGGAGTAGCCGGGGCAATAGTGTCACAACTTTGTTCGGCAAGCCCGGCACGATCACACGCTTGCCCTGCATAAAGCCATCGTAGCCTTCGCGCGCCACCCGGTCAGCCGATCGGCCGAGAAAACGCGGGAAATAGCCGCGGGGGATGCCGGCCCGTTCCATGAACTCGGTCCGCACCGGGCCGGGGCAGAGCGCGGTGACCCGCACGCCGGAGGGGACCATTTCCTTATGCAGGGCTTCGCTGAACGAGAGCACGTAAGCCTTGGTAGCGTGATAGACGGCCATGCCGGGGCCGGGCAGGAAAGCGGCGATCGACGCCACGTTGAGGATGCCGCCGCGATGGCGAATGAGGCTGTCGATCCAGCGCAGGGAAAGGTCGGTGAGCGCGCGCACGTTGAGATCGACAATCGCCAGCTCCTCGGCGCGGTCGAGGTCGGCGGCGGGGCCGAGCAAACCGAAGCCCGCGTTATTGACCACGACCGCCGGTTCGAGGTCGCGCGCCGCGAGCGCCTGCGCCAGCTTTTTGGTTCCGTCCGGCGCGCCGAGATCGGCCGCGATGACGTGCGGACGCATGTGGCCGGCCTTCGCGATTTCGTCGGCGAGGGCATCCAGTTGCGCCTCGCGCCGCGCCGCGATCGCAATGGTGTCGCCATGG
>DASUKT010000339.1:0-3862 GCA_036278575.1 Pseudolabrys sp.
AACGATCAGGTCGGCGAGCGATACCTTTTTGCCGCCGCCGGCCGAGGCATTGAACGCCGCCTGGATCGTTTCGAGGCTGGCTAGCACTGTCTTGAGCTGCGCTGGCTGGTTGACCTCCCAGTCCTTCTGCGGTGCGAGACGAATGCGCGCGCCATTTGCGCCGCCGCGCTTGTCGGAGCGGCGGAACGTCGATGCCGATGCCCACGCGGTCGAGACAAGCTGCGACACCGTGAGGCCGGACGCGAGAATTTTCGTCTTCAGCGCGCCGACATCCTTTTCATCGACCAGAGGATGATTCATCGCCGGGATGGGATCCTGCCAGATCAGCGTTTCCTTTGGCACGAGCGGGCCGAGATAGCGCTGGATCGGGCCCATGTCGCGGTGCGTAAGCTTGAACCACGCGCGCGCGAATGCATCCGCGAACTCATCCGGATGTTCGTAGAAGCGCCGCGAGATTTTTTCGTAGATCGGGTCAAAGCGTAGCGACAGGTCGGTCGTCAGCATGGTCGGCACATGCTTTTTCGACTTGTCGAAGGCGTCCGGAACCGTGGCAGCGGCCCCTTTCGCCTTCCATTGATTGGCGCCGGCCGGACTCTTCGTCAGCTCCCATTCATTTTCGAACAACGTTTCGAAGAAATTGTTGTCCCACTTCGTCGGCGTCCGCGTCCAGGTGACTTCCGGTCCGCCGGTGATGGCATCGGCGCCCATGCCGGTGCCGTGCTTGCTCTTCCAGCCGAGGCCCTGATCCTCGAGCGCGCCGCTTTCCGGCGCCGCTCCGACCAGCGACGGATCGCCGGCGCCATGCGTCTTGCCGAAGGTATGGCCGCCGGCAATCAGCGCGACGGTTTCTTCATCGTTCATCGCCATGCGGAAGAACGTTTCGCGGATGTCCTTCGCCGCTGCGATCGGATCGGGCTTGCCGTTCGGTCCTTCAGGATTGACGTAAATCAGGCCCATCTGTACCGCGCCGAGCGGCTCCGCCAACTGACGCTCGCCACTGTAGCGTTCGTCGCCGAGCCACGTCCCCTCGGGACCCCAGTAGAGTTCTTCCGGCTCCCACACATCGGCGCGGCCGCCAGCGAAGCCGAACGTCTTGAAGCCCATTGACTCAAGGGCGACGTTGCCGGCGAGAACCATCAAATCGGCCCATGAAATTTTGCGGCCGTATTTCTGCTTGATTGGCCACAGCAGCCTCCGCGCCTTGTCGAGGTTGGCGTTGTCCGGCCAACTGTTGAGCGGTGCGAAGCGCTGCTGTCCCGCGCCGGCGCCGCCACGGCCGTCGGTGATGCGGTAGGTGCCCGCTGAGTGCCACGCCATGCGGATCATCAAACCGCCGTAGTGCCCGAAGTCGGCCGGCCACCACTCTTGCGAGTCCGTCATCAACGCCTGCAGGTCCTTGACCACGGCGTTGAGATCCAGAGTTTTAAATTCCTTGGCGTAGTCAAAATCCTTGCCCATCGGATCGGAGAGCGGTGAATTCCGATGCAGCATCTCGATGTCCAGCGAGTCCGGCCACCAGTCGCGGTTCTTGTGCCCGCGGCTGCCGGTGAACGGGCACTTGCCTAAGTTCTTGTCGTCAGTTTTTGCGTCCATGTTTTTCCTCCGATCGCGGCTTGTGGCTGTGGCGTGTCGCGCGCTCCTGCGGCGCTTTTACGAACTGACGGCGATCAGGTCTAATCGTATTGATTGCGCATGCCGATAAGATTAGCTTATTAATATGATTACCTTGCGTCAGTTGCGTTATTTGGCGTCACTTGCCCGCACGCGGCACTTCGGCCACGCGGCGGCGGAGTGCGCGGTGACGCAGCCGGCGCTATCGATGCAGGTGCGGGAGCTCGAGCGCGAACTCGGTGTCGAACTCATCGAGCGGCGGCCGGGCGACATCGCACTCACGGAGGCCGGCGTCGGCGTTACACAGCGGGCGGAGCATATCCTTGCGGCGACGCGCGATCTCGTCGATTTCGCCCGCCACCGCGACCTGCTCACCGGCAGCCTGCGGCTGGGCATCATCCCGACGCTCGCGCCTTATATCCTGCCGCGCGTGTTGCCGCGCCTTCAAAAAAGCTATCCAGAGCTGTGGCTCGACGTGCGCGAGACGCAAACCAGGACGTTGGTCGAAGAACTCACCGCCGGCGGCCTTGACGTCATCATGCTGGCGCTGCCGGTCGAGAGTACCGACCTGGAGACGCTCGCGCTGTTTGACGATGCGTTCCTGTTGGCGGTGCCGGCAACCGATACGCTGCACGGCCGCGTCAGCGTCGACGATGTCGATCAGCGCCGCCTGATCTTGCTTGAGGAAGGACATTGCCTCCGCGATCAGGCACTTGCCTTCTGCGCCGCGCCACGCCGCGATGTGGCGGCAAGTCTTGGGGCTGCAAGTCTTGGCGCCACGTCGCTGACGACAGTGATGCAGATCGTGGCGAACGGCTACGGCATCACGCTGCTGCCGCACATCGCGGTCGATGTCGAAGCGCGTGACGAGCGCGTGAAACTGCTGCGTTTCACGGAACCGACACCGGGCCGCACCATCGGCCTTGCCTGGCGGCGCACCTCGCCGCGCCGGCGTGATTTCGAAGCGCTCGGCGACATTGTGCGCAAGGCCGTGGGCACGGTGCCGGCAAAAGCGCGCGCAGCAAATTAAAAGGGCGGCCGTGAAGCCGCCCTTTTCATTCCGCTTCACCCTGATGAGCCTCCGATCGGGCGCGTCTCGAAGAGTGAGGCGCCCTCATCCTTCGAGACGTGCGCTTCGCGCACTCCTCAGGATGAGGCCCAATTTTACTCCGCGCCGCCGCTTGCGGCCTGCGGCTGCTCGGTGCCCTCGGGGCGCGGCTTGTTTTCGATGTCTTCGCCGGTCGCCTGATCGACCACCTTCATGGACAGACGCACTTTGCCGCGTTCGTCCACGCCCAGCAGCTTTACCTTCACCTTATCGCCTTCCTTGACGACATCGGAGGTCTTGTTGACCCGGCGCGACGCGAGTTGGCTGATGTGGACGAGGCCGTCCTTGGCGCCGAAGAAATTCACGAACGCGCCGAAGTCCATCACCTTGACGACGGTGCCGTCGTAGATGTGGCCGACTTCAGGATCGGAGGCGATCGACTTGATCCAGTTGATCGCCGCCTTGATCGACTCGCCGGACGCGGAGGCAACCTTCACCGAGCCGTCGTCCTCGATGTTGATCTTGGCGCCAGTCTTCTCGACGATCTCGCGGATCACCTTGCCGCCGGTGCCGATGACTTCGCGGATCTTGTCGGTCGGGATCTTGAACATCTCGATGCGCGGCGCATGCTCGCCGAGCTCGGCGCGCGCGGCCGTGATGGCCTTCGACATCTCGCCGAGAATGTGCATGCGTCCATCCTTCGCCTGCGCGAGGGCGACCTTCATGATCTCTTCGGTGATGCCGGCGATCTTGATGTCCATCTGCAGCGAGGTCACGCCGCTTTCGGTGCCGGCGACCTTGAAGTCCATATCGCCGAGGTGATCCTCATCGCCGAGGATGTCGGAGAGCACGGCGAAGCGCTTGTCCTCAAGAATGAGGCCCATGGCGATGCCGGCGGTCGGCCGCTTGAGCGGAACACCCGCATCCATCAGCGCGAGCGACGAACCGCACACCGTCGCCATCGACGAGGAGCCGTTCGATTCCGTGATCTCGGAAACGACGCGGATGGTGTAGGGGAATTCCGCTGCGCTCGGTAGCATCGGGTGGATCGCGCGCCAGGCGAGCTTGCCGTGGCCGATTTCGCGCCGCCCGGGCGCGCCCATGCGGCCGGTTTCGCCGACCGAGTAGGGCGGGAAGTTGTAGTGCAGCAGGAACGTTTCTTTGTACGTTCCCTGCAGCGCGTCGATGAACTGCTCGTCCTCC
>DASUKT010000340.1:0-2247 GCA_036278575.1 Pseudolabrys sp.
CCGGGTCAACCTGAAGGCCGAGCTTGAGATCAGGCACCTGCACGAAAAGATCGATCACATCCTGACCCGGCAGTGGGAGCGGCTGGCCGAAATCCAGCAAATCCAGCTTGAGGCTTTGCAAGACCCGCCACCTTACAAGCGGTAAGCCCTCGCCCTCCCGCGTGCCCCAAAAAAGAGACTGGACTTCGCCCCGAAGCTAGTGTGGTATTATGTATACAAGGTGAGGCTGGCCGTGAGGCCCGCCGCGCCTTGTGGCAGTGAGCGGGACCGGTTAACCACCACGGGCCGCGTCCAGTGGCTCATCCAATCGAGAGTTTTCCAACCATGGCCCGTAATAAAATTGCGTTGATCGGCGCCGGCCAGATCGGCGGCACGCTCGCTCACCTCATCGGTCTCAAGCATCTTGGAAACGTCGTCCTGTTCGACGTGATGGAGGGGGTGCCGCAAGGCAAGGCCCTCGATATTGCCGAGTCCTCGCCGGTCAACGATTTCGATGCCCGCTTCGTCGGCGCCAACTCCTATGAAGCCATTGAAGGGGCCGATGTCTGCATCGTCACCGCCGGCGTTCCACGCAAGCCGGGTATGAGCCGCGACGATCTTTTGGGGATCAATCTCAAGGTCATGGAGCAGGTCGGCTCCGGCATCAAAAAATATGCGCCCGACGCGTTTGTCGTCTGCATCACCAACCCCCTCGATGCAATGGTATGGGCGCTGCAAAAATGCAGTGGCCTGCCGCACCAGAAAGTCGTCGGCATGGCTGGGGTGCTCGATTCGGCGCGCTTCCGCTATTTCCTCGCCGACGAGTTCAACGTTTCCGTCGAGGACGTGACGGCCTTCGTGCTCGGCGGGCATGGCGACAGCATGGTCCCCCTCACGCGCTATTCGGCTGTCGCTGGCATTCCGGTGCCCGATCTCGTCAAGATGGGTTGGACCTCGCAATCGCGCGTCGACGAGATTGTCGCGCGCACCCGCAACGGCGGCGCCGAGATCGTCAATCTGCTCAAGACCGGTTCGGCCTTTTATGCACCGGCTGCCTCGGCCATTGCGATGGCGGAAAGTTATCTGCTCGACAAGAAGCGTGTTCTGCCGTGCGCCGCGTGGCTCAACGGCGAATACGGAATCAAGAATCTGTATGTCGGCGCGCCGGTCGTGATTGGTGCAAAAGGCGTGGAACGCGTCGTCGAGATCGAGCTCAACAGCGCCGAGCGCGACATGTTCGAGAAATCGGCCGCGGCGGTGCAAGGGCTGGTCGAGGCCTGCAAGAAGATCGCGCCGAATCTCGCCTAGCTCCCGGTGTCATCGCCCGCGAAAGCGGGCGATCCAGTAATCACCGTGGTCGGGGCGAACAATTGAATCAGGGAGTACTGGATGCCCCGCTTGCGCGGGGCATGACAGCCAAGAGGTCGGGACGATGAATATCCATGAGTATCAGGCGAAAGCCTTGCTGCGCGAATTCGGCGTGCTGGTGCCGCGCGGCATTCCCGCTTTCACCGTCGATGAGGCGATCAAGGCCGCCAATGAGCTCGGCGGCCCGGTGTGGGTGGTCAAGGCGCAAATTCATGCCGGCGGGAGGGGTAAAGCCGGCGGCGTGAAGGTCGTGAAGTCCACCGACGATGTGAAGAAGGAATCGACGCGCATTCTCGGCTCGACGCTGGTCACGCATCAGACCGGCCCGCACGGCAAGAAAGTGAATCGTCTCTATATCGAGGAAGGCTCGCCCATCGATCGGGAGTTTTATCTCTCGGCGTTGATCGATCGCGAAACCTCGCGCGTCGCTTTTGTTGTCTCCACCGAAGGCGGCATGGACATCGAAGAGGTCGCGAAAACGCATCCGGAAAAGATCGTCACGTTCTCGGTCGATCCTGCGACCGGCGTGATGCCGCACCACGGCCGGCGCGTGGCGCAGGCGCTCAGGCTTTCGGGCGACCTGGCAAAGCAGGCGGACGGTCTCCTGAGCAAGCTTTATGCGGCTTTCACGGCCAAGGACATGAGCTTGCTCGAGGTCAATCCGCTGGTGGTGACCAAGGACAATCAGCTCATCTGCCTCGATGCGAAAGTGAGCTTCGACGGCAACGCGCTTTATCGCCACGCCGATGTGGTGGCGCTACGCGATCTCACCGAAGAGGACGACAAGGAAATCGAAGCGTCGAAGTTCGATCTGAATTACATCGCGCTCGACGGCTCGATCGGCTGCATGGTCAACGGCGCCGGCCTCGCGATGGCGACGATGGACATCATCAAGCTTTA
>DASUKT010000341.1:0-5828 GCA_036278575.1 Pseudolabrys sp.
TCCATCGCGCTCGATGCGCCAATGGCGGTAGCGGGAAGGCTCGGTCTGGAAGTCAATCGACTGCATGGCTCTGCATCGGATATGCACTATCTTGCACTAAGATATCATTCGGCGACCGGTTGGACAATAATGCGCCTCTGATGTCAAAAATCCTATCAAGATATTGATTATATTATAATATATTCCACAATCTCTTTACTTGCCGACTACGCCGCGGGCAGCCAGCTTGCAATCTTCCAGACGTCGGTCCATACTGTTCGGCAATATAATTCATGTTCATTCCCGATGAAGCACGCATACAGCAAATCGTCCGGCGGGAAATCCGGCAATGACAGCGCGGCATACCTGCGCCGGCTCGGCGGCCGCGTGCGGATGCTGCGCAATCAGCGCGGCATGACGCGCAAGGCGCTGGCCGCGCATGCGCACGTGTCGGAGCGCTATCTTGCTCAGGTTGAGTCGGGTCTCGGTAACGGGTCGATCGTGCTGTTGCGGCGAATTTCACGCGCGCTTGGCCTGCCGGTGACGCAACTGGTGAATGAAAGCGCCGATCCTCCCGTCGATGCGATCCTGCTTTCGCAGTTTCTCGAACGGTTGTCCCCTCCGGCTCTCAAAGAAGCGCGCGACATGCTGTTGCAGCGCCTCGGCGAATCCTCTTCCGACCTGCGACGCGGCCGCATTGCGCTGATCGGGCTGCGCGGCGGCGGCAAATCGACGCTTGGAAAGCTGCTTGCCGCGCGATTGGATACTCCGTTCATCGAGCTCGACCGCGAAATCGAGCGTCGCAGCGGCGCGACACTGAGCCAGATCTTCGAGATGTTCGGGCAGGAAACGTTCCGCCGGGCGGAACACGAGGCGCTGGAGAGCGTTTTGAAAGAGCACCCGCGCTTCGTCATTGCCACCAGCGGGAGTATTGTCACCGAACCTGGCACACTCGAATTGCTGCTTTCATCCTGTTTTACCGTTTGGGTCAAAGCTGAACCGGAAGAGCATATGAAACGCGTGATCGCGCAGGGCGACTTGCGGCCGATGGCCGACCGGGCCCGCGCCATGGAGGACCTGATTTCAATTCTCAAGAGCCGCGAACCGCTTTACGCTAAAGCGGAAATTGCGTTAGTCACCAGCGGCAAAACACCCGAACAGAATGTGGCGGAGCTGATGCGGGCAATCGACCGCTCGCCTGCCGAGCTTGCGCGGAGAATGGCATAATGCTGCAGAAGACCGATCGGTTGATCGAGGCTGAAAGCATGGGCGAAGAGATCAACACCGATGTGCTGATCATCGGCGCGGGGCCGGTGGGACTGTTCGCCGTGTTCGAGCTCGGCCTGCTCGATATCAAGGCGCACCTTGTCGACATTCTCGACAAGGTCGGCGGCCAGTGCGCCGAGCTTTACCCGGAGAAACCGATCTTCGACATTCCCGCCATCCCGCGCATCAACGGCAAGGAGCTGTGCGACGCGCTGATGCAGCAGATTAAGCCATTCAATCCGAGCTTCCATCTCGGCGAAATGGTAACGACCGTCGAGAGCGTCGGCGATCCGCTTTTCCGCGTCACCACCGACGCAGGCAAGGTGTTTCTGAGCAAGGCCGTCGTGATCGCAGCCGGCGGCGGCTCGTTCCAGCCGAAGCGGCCGCCGATCCAGGGCATCGAGCCTTACGAGGAAAAGTCGGTGTTCTACGCGGTGCGCAAGATGGAAGCCTTCCGCGGCAAGAACCTGCTGATCGTCGGCGGCGGCGACAGCGCGCTCGACTGGACGATCAATTTGCAGCCGCTCGCCAAGCGGCTCACGCTGGTGCACAGGCGTGACGATTTCCGCGCCGCGCCGGACAGCGTCAACAAGATGCGCGCGCTGGTGTCATCCGGCGCGATGGATTTGAAGATCGGGCAGGTCACGGCCCTCGAAGGCGCAAACGGTCAACTTACGGCAGCGACGATCAAGGGCAGCGACGGCACGCTTTCGACTGTTCCTTGCGACGCCATGCTGCCTTTCTTCGGATTGACGATGAAGCTCGGCCCGGTAGCGAACTGGGGGGTCAAACTGGAAAAGGATCTTATCCCGGTCGGCACGGCGACGTTCGAGACGAACGTGCCCGGCATCTTTGCGATCGGCGACATCAACACCTATCCCGGCAAGCTGAAGCTGATTCTTTCAGGCTTCCATGAGGCTGCGCTGATGGCGCAGAAAGCACACCATTACGTGCACCCGGAAAAACGGCTCGTGTTTCAGTACACGACCTCCTCCACCAGCCTGCAAAAGAAGCTCGGCGTCGCCTGAGTTCTTCGCCATGCCGAAGATCACCTACATCGAGCACGACGGCGCAACGCATACCGTCGAGGGCGACGTCGGCGCGACCGTGATGGAAACGGCGTTGCGCAACGATATCGCAAGCATCGTCGCCGAATGCGGCGGCAGCTGTGCCTGCGCCACCTGCCTCGTGCATGTCGATGACACGTGGAGCCGGATTGTCGGGCCGCCGTCGGCGGAGGAAGAGGACATGCTCGATTCCGCCTTCGAGGTGAAGCCGACCTCGCGCCTCTCCTGTCAGATCAGGGTGACGGAAGCGCTCGACGGCTTGATCGTGCGCACGCCGGCGTATCAGGGGCGGTAAGTGAACGCTCGGAATTGCGATTTCGGAACTGCCATTGAATTGCAGACAGAAGCGACGAACGCTGCGAACTCCCTCTCCCCTATGGGGAGAGGGTTGGGGTGAGGGGGCAAGTGATTCTCGATGGCTTTTAACCCCTCACCCGGCACGCTGCGCGTGCCGACCTCTCCCACTCGAACTCGGGCTTACCCGAGTTCGAGCAATATTTAAGTGGCCGAAGTCAGATATATCCGACTTCGGCTGGGAGAGGTGAAGCGTGCCTGCCGAACTTCCAAGCTACAGGGTTCTTTCTTCATCACGCTCCACCGCGCTTGTCGCTTACTGTGCCGCGCTCGATGAAATAGGCACGCGCCAGAAGATCGAGCACGTGAACCTCGTTCGATTCCGCGATCAGCACTGAAACGCCTTCAGACTTGAGATTGGCGAGCACCTCTCCCAGCCTGCGCGCGAGCGCCGGGGCCAGTCCCTCGAATGGCTCATCGAGAAACAGGATGCGCGTGCCCGCCATCAGCGCACGCGCGAGCGCCACCATCTTCTGCTGGCCGCCGGAGAGTTCGAGCGCGCGCCGCGCGCGGAAACGCTCGACCTCCGGCATGATGGAGAAAATCCACTTCAGCCGGTCTTCGGCCCCATCCACCGCAACCGACCAGGTCGGCAGACGGATGTTTTCCTCGACCGTAAATTCCGGCACCAGCCGCCGGTCCTCCGGCATGTAGCCGATGCCATGCGCGCTACGGCGATGCGCCGGCAGCGCGAGCAGATCGATGTGCTCCAGCTCCGCCCTGCCCGTCGCTGGCACGGCGCCCATCAGCGCGCGAAAGAGCGTGGTTTTGCCGGCGCCGTTGCGTCCGATGAGCCCGCACATCTCGCCCTCGTTCACGACGAACGTCGCACCGCGAATGATCGGGATCGGTCCAATGGATGCGTTCAGGTTTGAGACGCTAAGCATGGGCCGGCGTCCCGCCGTTGGCTTTTGCCCGCGTGCCGCTGATCAACTCCTGCACCTTCGGATCGTCGAGCGTCTGCGCCGGCGCGCCGTCGGCAATGACCGTACCCTCGTAGAAAGCGAGCACGCGGTCCGCGAAGCGCTCGACGATTTCCATGTCGTGCTCGACGAACAGTACGGTGATCTTGCGGCTCTTGAGGGCCGCCATGACGATCTGCATCAGATCGAATTTTTCCTCGATCGAGATGCCGCTGGTCGGCTCGTCCAGCAGCAGCAATCGTGGATGGCCGGCAATCGCCATTCCGATGTCAAGCAGCTTGCGGATGCCCTGCGGCAAAGCGAGCGCCTTGATGTCGCGATAAGCGCCGATCTGAAAAAGCTCGATCGCCGCCTCGGCATCCGCGACCGCTTCCGACGAATGCAACGGCGTGACGATATTGCTGAAGAATCCCCCGGCATGGCGGCCGATGGCTGCCGCCATGCACATGTTCTCGAACACGGTCAGTGTCGGAAAAATCTGCGCGACCTGAAAGGAGCGCGAGATGCCAAGCCGCGTGATCTCGCGCGTCGGACGGCCGGTGATCTCGCTGCCCTCGAAGAAGATCGAGCCTTTGGTCGGCCGCAAATGACCGGTAATCATGTTGACGAATGTCGTCTTACCCGCGCCGTTGGCGCCGATCACGCCGACCGTCTGCTGTGGCGGCACGCTGACGGTGATATCGCGCGCGGCCACGAGCGAGCCGAAGGTCTTTTCCAGGTCGCGGACCGCCAGAATATCGCTCATGACGGCTCCGCCTTCTTGCGGCGCAGACGCAATACAAGCGAGCCGAGCCCTTCCGGCACGAAAAGGATCGTGACGAGGAGCGCCGAGCCGAGAATCATCTGCCAGAACTCGGGCACGATATCGACCGCAAGCGAGCGGATGGCCTCGAACAGCAACGAGCCGACAAAGGCCGCGGCGACCGATCCGGCGCCGGCAAGGATGGCGACGAACACAAAGCTGCCGGACGTCGTCCAATACGCCATGTTCGGGTCGACGTGACCGATCGCGAGCGCGGCCAGTGCACCGCCAAGCCCCCCGAGCGTGCCGGCGATGACGACCTTGGCGTGGATAACCCTCGCCACCGAGACGCCGAGAAATTCGACCCGAATCTCGTTGTCACGCACCGGCGCCGCCAGGGCGCCGGCGATACTGCGAAAATACGCGCTGACGCCGAGCGCGCTCGCCGCACAAACTGCGAGCGTGAACCAGTACAGCGTGAGATTGAGCGTCTGGCCGTGCGGGACGTAGGTCAGGAACGTGGGCGTGAGCACGCTGAAGCCATCGGTCGAGCCGAGGGATTCGCTTTTGACCAGCACGCCATAGAGGATCATCGACAACGCAAGGCTCAGCATTGCGAAAAAGATTTCGCGATAGCGGGCGATGAGGAACCCGATCAGGAACGATATGAGTCCGGCGGCGATGCCGGCGAGCAGCACCAGCGCAAACGCATCCCTTAAGCCGATCCACCGCCCCAGCAGCGCCACGACGTAAGCGCCGATGCAGTAATAGAGCGCCTGCCCGAATGACACGAGGCCGGCGCGCCACAACACAATCAGCCCCAGAACGACCAGTGCGTTGGCGAATGCGATGGTGGCGAGCGAGACGACCCAGTCCGGCAAAAACGGCGCGATCACGGCTGCGGCGATGAACGCCAATCCGCCGCCGACGACCTGCATTCTCTTCGCCATGTCATATCTTTCGCGGCTGGGCGCGGACGAACAGGCCGTACGGGCGCACGATCAAAACGATTGCCATTACGCCGTAGATCACGAACAGTTCGATCTGCGGCACCAGATGCACGGCCGCGGCACGGCAGATGCCGACAATCAAGGCGCCGATCAAGGCGCCCTCGATCGATCCCATGCCGCCGATAGCCACGACCGCAAACGCGAGCACGATGACCTCGACGCCGATCCCAAGCGTCACGGAAATCTTCGGCGCCATCACCGCGCCGCTCAATGCGCCGAGCATTGCGCCGATCAGGAAGGTGACCGTGTAGACGACAGTAACATTGATGCCGAAAGCCGCCGCGATCTCACGGTCGAAGATGACCGTCGTCAGCAGCCGGCCGTAGCGGGTGAACTTCAGCGCCCAATAAGCGAGCGCGGCGAGCAAAGCCGCAAGCACCACCAGGACAATGTCGTAATTCGACAGAACAAGGTCGCCGATATCGACGCTGCCGGCCGCAACCATCGGCTGATACGCCGCGTAGGACTGCGCCCCCCAGATCAGGAC
>DASUKT010000342.1:0-5391 GCA_036278575.1 Pseudolabrys sp.
CCGTCGACGATTTATCGCGCCATCGATCGTCTGGAAGAGGAAATCGGCGCTCCGCTGTTCGACCGCAAGCCGAGCGGTTGGGTGCCGACGGAAATCGGCTTGCGGATCGTCCGTCTTGCGCAAACGATCGAGCGCGAGGCGGCGGACACCGAATTGATGTTGCTTGGCAAGAATGCGCGCTTTGCCGCCCCGGTGCGCATTTCCGCGTCCGACGGATTCGCAGAAGGTTATCTGGCGCCGATCCTGGCAAACTTCTCGCGGGCAAAGCAGTCGCCGGCGATCGAGCTCATCGTCGATAACCAGTTCGCCAATCTCGGACGGCGCGAGGCCGATATCGCCGTGCGGCCGAGCGAACGGCCCGGAGAAGGCCTGATCGGACGCCGCGCCGGCAAGCTCGCGCATGCTCTCTATTGCGCCACGCCCCTCCTCAGGAAGCATGGGTTGCCGGCGTCGATTCCCGACCTCGCCAAATTCGGCGTTTGCGCGTTGTCGGACAAATTCGAGCACCACACGGCGGCGAAGTGGTGGAGCAACGGAATCAAAAGGCAGGTCACGGTTTCGTTCATCGCCAACACCGAGATGAGTCTGGCGGCTGCCATCGCGGCCGGAATGGGGATCGGCGTCTTGCCGTGCTTTCTGGGCGACAGGCTCGCCGGGGTAAAACGGGTGCGGACGATTCCGGTCGGCAAACCCGTCGATATCTGGCTCGTCACGCATCCCGCGCTCAAGCAGAATCAGATCGTTCGCAGCCTGATCCGCGCGCTTGCTGCGGCGATACGAAAAGACGCGGCAAAACTTGCGGGTGGCGCCAGATAACGGATCTCGCCGATATTCTGGAGCAAAGTCCGGTCAGATTGACCCGTCATTGCGAGCGAAGCGAAGCAATCCAGGAGCCATCGCGTCAATTCTGGATTGCTTCGTCGCCCGATCGGGCTCCTCGCAATGACAGGGTTGCTGATTCAACACCATCGAATACCGCACTAATCGCCGAGCTTTAACGCTTGCACGATCGGCTTCCACTTCGCCGTTTCGCTTGCAACGTAGCCGGCAAGCTCCCTTGGCGTGCCGCCACGGGGCTGGGCGCCAAGTCTGGCGAGCGTCTTTTTCATCGCGCCCGTTGCCAGCGCGGCGTTCACGGCCGCATTGAGTTTTGCCGTAATGGCTGGCGGCAATCCGCGCGGTCCGAGGAGCGCAGTCCATGCGCCGCTCGACAACCGCGGAAATCCCGCCTCGCGCATGGTGGGAACGTCCGGCAGTTCTGCAAGTCGTGCCGGGCTGCCGACCGCAAGGGCGCGCAATTTGCCGCTCCGTACCAACTGGAGCGATGTGCTGACGGTGTCGAACAGCATTTGCACTTGACCGGTCATCACCGCCTGCAGCGCAGGCCCGCCGCCTTTGTAGGGAACGTGCACAATGTTGATGCCGGCCTCCGACTTGAACAACTCCGCGGTCAAATGCGGCAGCGTGCCGATGCCGCCGGTGGCGTAGTTGAGTTTGCCGGGTTGCGCTTTGGCATAGGCGACGAGTTCGCCAATCGATTTGAACGGGAGCGTCGGGTTGATGACCAGCACCTGCGGCGTCTCGGCGATCAGACCGATCGGCGTAAAGCTCGCCGACGTGTACCCGGCGCTCTTGTGAATGAGCGGGCTTATGACCAGGCCGCTCGCCGAGGTCACGATCAACGTATAGCCGTCTGGCGGCGCCTCGGCGGCGAGCTTCGAGCCGATAATGTTGCCGGCGCCAGGCTTATTCTCGATGTAGACAGGCTGGCCGAGTTGGGCGGGCAAAGCATTGCCAATGAGCCGCGCCATCACGTCCACGGGACCGCCTGCCGGCGTCGGCACGATGATCTTGATCGGATGGTCGGGATATTGCTGCGCGAGAGCAAAGCCTCCGCAGAGCGCGGCACACGCGATGAGGACTGCGGCCCAAGCCCGTCGCATTCCGCCTCCCGATCAAGGTTGCATATGAAAAGCTAATCGTCGCGGTGAGTCGGATACACCGACCTATGCGTGTAAAAGCCGGGCTACTTCGGAAGCCGGTCGGTTGTAACGAGCCGGATGCGCAGATTGCCGGCCGGCGTACCGACGCAATGCAGGTAGGGCCACTCGCGTTTGGCGCATTTGGCGGCGTCGGCGTCGGTGGACGCCTGCGCGGGGCTTACGACCGCTTCCTTGGCGCGCGGGCCGGAAAGCAGCATGACTCCTCCGGCAAGGAGCAAGACAGCAAACGTGAGAAAGGCGGCCTTCAGCATGGCGATGGTACGTTTTCCGACGTTGCGGACACTCGTGTGTGAACGTGCGGCGGCCCGCGAGGTTCAACAGGGGCCGAAATTTTGTGAGCGGCGAGCGGGATGGGAGCCGCCCCGGCTTGCGGGCGGCAAGGGGTCGGGGTAGACCCCGGCCATGGCGTCAAATTTGCCGCGGACCGCCCTTTATGCCGGGTCTTTCGATCCGGTGACCAACGGCCATCTCGACGTGGTGCGCCAGGCGGCCAGGCTCGCGGACCGGCTGGTGCTGGCGGTTGGCGTTCACCCCGGCAAGAAGCCGCTGTTCTCCGCCGACGAGCGGCTGGCGATGCTGCACGAGACCTGCGAGCCGATCGTGCGCGGGGAAGGCTGCAAGCTCGCTTGCGTCACCTTCGACAATCTGGTGGTCGAAGCGGCGCGCAAGGAAGAAGCGACCATGCTCATTCGCGGCCTGCGCGACGCCACCGATTTCGACTACGAGATGCAGATGGCCGGCATGAACGCCACCATGGCGCCGAAGGTTCAGACAGTCTTTCTGCCGGCCTCGGCGGACGTGCGCCCGATCACCGCCACATTGGTCCGTCAGATCGCCGGCATGGGTGGCGACGTTTCCGCCTTCGTGCCGGCAAGCGTCGCCGCACGCCTGAAAAAGAAATTCGCCGGCTAGACACGCATGATTCCGAAAAGCGGAAGCCGGTTTTCGGAGAAGATCATGCGCGAGAAAAAACAAAACCCGGAGCCATCATGATCCGTATCATCGCCGTTATCGTCGCGCTCGTGTGCGCGCTTCCTGCGCTTGCCGCGCCGCCGAAGCTCCCCGCCGGCGTCGATCCCAGCAACGCGCTTGTCATCGACACGACGAAGGGTCGCGTCATTATCAAACTGCGCACCGACATTGCGCCTCATCATGCCGAGCGATTGAAGCGGCTGGCGCGTGACGGCTTCTACAACAACGTGCCGTTCCATCGGGTGATGGAGGGCTTCATGGCGCAAACGGGCGATGGGCAGAATTTCAACGGTACCGGCGGCTCGAAATATCCGAATCTGAAGGCCGAATTTTCGAAGGTGCCGTTCACGCGTGGCGTGGTCGGCATGGCGCGCGCGAGTGATCCGAATTCAGCTAACTCGCAATTCTTCATCTGCTTTGCGGATGCGTCGTTCCTCAATGGGCAATACACGGTCATCGGCGAGGTCGTGTCCGGCATGGATGTGGTCGATAAGCTGAAGAAAGCGCCGCGCGGCTCACAGAGTGGCACCGTCACGAACCCCGACAAGATGGTGAAGGTGCAGGTCGCCGCAGATATGAAGTGACACCGAAGGCGGCATGCCCGGGCTTGATCCGGGCATCTATTCTCTTTTCGAGAGATGGATTGTCGGATCAAACCCGGCAATGACAAAAGAAACGCAGAGCGTTCGGAGGAATTACCAATGGCTAAACCGGAAGACACGATGATCCTCGAAACCACCAAGGGCAAAGTGGTGATCGCCATGCGCCCGGACCTCGCGCCGAGTCACGTTGCGCGCATCAAGGAACTGGTGAAGGAGGGCTTTTACGACGGCATCGTTTTTCATCGGGTGATCGACGGCTTCATGGCGCAGACCGGGTGCCCGCACGGCACCGGCACTGGCGGCTCGGGCAAGAAGCTGAAAGCCGAATTCAATGACGAGCCGCACGTGCGCGGCACCGTGTCGATGGCGCGCGCGCAAAATCCGGATTCCGGCGACAGCCAGTTTTTCATCTGCTTCGACGATGCACGTTTTCTCGACAACCAATACACGGTCTGGGGAAACGTCACCGAAGGCATGGAGAATGTGGACAAGATCAAGCGCGGCGAGCCCGTTCAGGACCCGGACAAGATCGTCAAGGCGACGATGGCGGCATGAGCTTCCAAGCCTGTCATGCCCCGCGAAAGCGGGGCATCCAGTAGTCGCAGGCGTCTTTGTTTGTCACAGGCGTTCTGGGATACTGGATCGCCCGCTTTCGCGGGCGATGACATCGAATGAGAATGAAAACCGACCTCTTCGATTTCGACCTTCCGCCCGAACGGATTGCGCTGCGGCCGATAAGCCCGCGCGACGCCGCGCGGCTCCTGGTCGTGCGGCCCGGCGCGCAGCCTGAACTCGAGGATCGCGGCATCGGCGATCTGCCGAGGCTGCTCAGAGCCGGCGACGCGCTGGTGGTCAACGATACGAAAGTTATCCCGGCGCGCCTGAAAGGCCGGCGCATCGGACGCGGCGAGAGCGAGCCGGGGATCGAAGCGACGCTGCACAAGCGGCTCGACGGCTCGCACTGGCGCGCTTTCATTCTCGGAGCAAAGAAGGTCGAAGCCGGCGATACGCTGCGCTTTGGCGACGAGGGCAAAGTCTGTTTCCTCGGCCAGCTCGATGCGCAAGTTGAGGCGAAACTTGAGGGGGGAGAAGCGATCCTTTCATTCGCCTTCCACGGGCCGGTGCTGGATCAAGCCATTGACGAACGGGGCGACATTCCGCTGCCGCCTTATATCGCTTCACGGCGAGCGCCTGACGATCAGGATCGGGTGGACTATCAAACGCTGTTCGCGAAGAACGAAGGCTCTGTCGCGGCTCCGACGGCCGGTCTACACTTCACGCCGGTATTGATGGAAAAGCTCGCGGCGCAAGGCATTTCGATTCAACGCCTGACTTTGCATGTCGGGGCTGGCACGTTCCTGCCGGTCAAAACGGATGCCGTCGAAAACCACACGATGCATTCGGAATGGGGCACGGTTTCCGTCGAAGTTGCCGACGCGCTCAACGCCGCGCGCGCCAAAGGCGGGCGCATCGTTGCGGTCGGCTCGACCTCATTGCGGCTTCTGGAGAGCGCTGCCGATGAGAGCGGACGCATTCAGCCGTTCTCCGGCGAGACGTCGATCTTCATCACGCCGGGCTATCGGTTTCGCGCCGTCGATCTGATGCTGACCAATTTCCATCTGCCGCGCTCGACGCTGTTCATGCTGGTCGCCGCGTTCAGCGGGCTCGACGTGATGAAGCGCGCCTACGCGCACGCGATCGATCGCGGTTATCGCTTCTATTCGTATGGCGATGCGTGTTTGTTGTATCCTCAATCGTCATTCCGGGACGGCACGTAGTGCCGGACCCGGAATGACAGGATAGAAATGTCCGAG
>DASUKT010000343.1:0-16121 GCA_036278575.1 Pseudolabrys sp.
TTTGTGCCCTCGTCATTCCGGGGCGCGAGCGAGGCTCGCGAACCCGGAATCCATAACCCCAGCGCTGCGGAGTATGGATTCCGGGCCACCGCTTGCGCGGCGTCCTGGAATGACAGCGGAGAGGTTGCTGCAACTCGATGCCCCAACGAACCGACATCAAATCGATCCTCATCATCGGCGCCGGCCCGATCGTCATCGGCCAGGCCTGCGAGTTCGACTACTCGGGCACGCAGGCCTGCAAGGCGCTGAAGGCCGAGGGCTACCGGATCATTCTCGTCAATTCCAATCCGGCGACGATCATGACCGATCCCGATCTCGCCGACGCCACCTACATCGAGCCGATCACGCCCGAAATCGTAGCCAAAATTATAGAGAAAGAGCGGCCCGACGCATTGCTGCCAACCATGGGCGGGCAGACCGCGCTCAATTGCGCGCTGTCGCTCAAGAAGATGGGCGCGCTCGATAAATTCAACGTCAAGATGATCGGCGCGACCGCCGAGGCGATCGACAAGGCGGAAGATCGCGAGCGGTTCCGCGAGGCGATGAAGAAGATCGGCCTGGAAACCCCGCGCTCGCACCAGGTCAAGACGCTGCCGCAGGCGCTCGAAGCGCTCGACGACATTGGCTTGCCGTCGATCATCCGGCCATCCTTTACGCTTGGCGGCACCGGTGGCGGCATCGCCTACAACAAGGCCGAATTTATCGAGATCGTCGAGCGCGGCATCGACGCTTCGCCGACCAACGAAGTGCTGATCGAGGAATCGGTGCTCGGCTGGAAGGAATTCGAGATGGAGGTGGTGCGCGACAGGCGCGACAACTGCATCATCATCTGCTCGATCGAAAATCTCGATCCGATGGGCGTGCACACCGGCGACTCGATCACCATCGCGCCGGCGCTCACGCTCACCGACAAAGAATATCAGATCATGCGCGACGCCTCGATTTGCGTTCTGCGCGAGATTGGCGTCGAGACCGGCGGATCGAACGTGCAATTCGCGGTAAATCCCGCCGACGGCCGCCTCGTCATCATCGAGATGAATCCACGCGTGTCGCGTTCTTCCGCGCTTGCCTCGAAGGCGACCGGCTTTCCGATTGCCAAGGTCGCCGCCAAGCTTGCCGTTGGCTACACGCTCGACGAAATTGCCAACGACATCACCGGCGGCGCGACCCCGGCCTCGTTTGAGCCGACGATCGATTACGTCGTTACCAAAATTCCGCGTTTCGCGTTCGAGAAGTTTCCGGGTGCGTCGCCGGTGCTGACCACGTCGATGAAGTCGGTCGGAGAAGCGATGGCGATCGGCCGCACGTTTCAGGAGAGTCTGCAAAAGGCGCTGCGCTCGCTGGAAACGGGCCTCACCGGCCTTGATGACGTGCAGCTCGAAGGCGTCGATCCGGCCAAGAGCATCGACGATACCGACAACAAGAACGCCATTCGCGCCGCGCTCGGCACGCCGACGCCGGACCGTCTGCTCAAGGTCGCGCAGGCGATGAGGCGCGGCGCCGACGACGATCTAATCCACAACGCCTGCCGCATCGACCGCTGGTTCCTCGAACAGATCCGCGGCATCGTCGATACCGAAGCCGAGATCAAGGCAAAGGGATTGCCGAAAACCGCGGGCGCATTCCGGCGGCTCAAGGCAATGGGCTTTTCCGACAGCCGCCTCGGAAAGCTCACGGGGACTTCCGCCGAGGCGGTCACGCAAAAAAGGCGCGCGCTCGACGTGAGGCCGGTCTTCAAGCGTATCGACACCTGCGCAGCCGAGTTCGCCTCGCCCACCGCCTACATGTACTCGACTTACGAGGCAGCGTTCGCCGGCAGGGTCGTCAACGAAGCGGCGCCGTCCGACAAGAAGAAGGTCGTCATTCTCGGCGGCGGGCCGAATCGGATCGGCCAAGGCATCGAGTTCGACTATTGCTGCTGTCACGCCTGCTTCGCACTGCACGAAGCCGGCTACGAAACCATTATGATCAACTGCAATCCGGAAACGGTCTCGACCGACTACGACACCTCGGACCGGCTCTATTTCGAGCCGCTCACGCCGGAGGACGTGCTGGAGATCATCGACGTCGAGCGATCGAATGGCGCGCTGCATGGCGTGATCGTGCAGTTCGGCGGGCAGACGCCGCTCAAGCTGGCGGAGCCGCTCGCAAAAGCAAACATTCCGATCCTCGGTACCTCGCCTGATGCGATCGATCTCGCGGAGGACCGCGACCGGTTCAAGAAGCTGCTCGACAAGCTCAAGCTGCGCCAGCCGCAGAACGGCATCGTCACCTCACCATCGGCGGCGCGAGCGATTGCAGAAGAGATCGGCTATCCGATCGTGATCCGCCCCTCCTACGTGCTGGGCGGGCGCGCCATGGAAATCGTGCGCGACAGCGCGCAGCTCGACCGCTATCTGGCGCGGCTCTCGTCCGATCTCGACCGGCCTTCCGAGCTCGTAGTCTCGAAAAAGAGTCCCCTGCTGGTCGACCGCTATCTTGTGGACGCGACCGAGGTCGACGTCGATTGTCTTTGCGACGGCAAGGATACGTTTATCGCCGGCATCATGGAGCATATCGAGGAAGCGGGCATTCATTCCGGCGACTCGGCTTGCGCGCTGCCGCCTTTCTCGCTGAGCGCCAAGGCGATCGTCGAGCTCGAACGTCAGACGCGCGCGCTGGCGCTTGCACTCAATGTCGGCGGTCTGATGAACGTGCAGTACGCGATCAAGGACGGCGACATCTACGTACTCGAGGTCAATCCGCGCGCATCGCGCACGGTGCCGTTTGTCGCCAAGGTCATCGGTCTGCCGGTTGCGAAAATCGCGGCGCGGGTCATGGCGGGCGAGAAACTCGCGAACTTCAATCTCGCCGCCGCGCGTTTTGACCACAAGGCGGTGAAGGAGGCGGTCTTTCCATTCGCCCGTTTCCCTGGCGTCGATACGGTGCTCGGCCCGGAGATGAAATCGACCGGCGAGGTGATGGGCATCGACAAGTCGTTCGAGATCGCCTTTGCCAAGAGCCAGATCGGCGGCGGCACCAGTCTACCGCGCTCAGGCACGGTGTTTGTATCGGTCAAGGATGCCGACAAGCCGCGCATTCTGCCGGCGGTGCGGCTCCTGGCCTCGCTCGGTTTCAAGACGATCGCCACCTCGGGCACCCAGCGCTATCTCGCCGAACAGGGGGTGGAAGCAGCGAAAATCAACAAGGTGCTGGAAGGCCGGCCCCACATCGTCGATGCGATCAAAAACGGGGGCGTTCAACTCGTTTTCAATACCACCGAGGGGACCACGGCCCTGGCGGATAGCCGATCGCTGCGCCACGCCGCCCTCTTGCATAAAGTGCCGTACTACACCACTCTTTCAGGTGCCGTCGCCGCGGCGCAGGGCATTAAAGCCTATCTCGGGGGCGACCTCGAGGTTCGCGCGCTGCAAAGCTACTTCAACGGACGGACCTGAGGGGGCCAAATCCGGATGGTTCGAGCCTTTAGCGGCGGAGCGGGCTAGGCTGGAATTGCGGATCGCGGCGCGGGAACGCTGCCCGCGGTTGGGGCGTTTTAGCAGGCCCCCGTATTCATGGCTCCGGTGCGCGGAACCCCGCCACCGGAGTCGTATTACGAGTCGGGTGGAAGCGAAGTCTGAAAGGAACGGGCTTGCCGGCCCTCAAGGCGCGTCAGGAAACGCGACGGGTGGCCGTCAGGAGGAGATGAAAGCAATGGAAAAGATTCCGATGACTGCGGAAGGCTATGCGACGCTCGAGAACGAGCTCAAGCATTGCCAGCAGATCGAGCGCCCGCGCATCATTCAGCAGATTACCGACGCGCGTACGCACGGCGATCTGTCGGAGAACGCGGAGTATCACGCCGCCAAAGAAGCGCAGTCGCACAATGAGGGCCGCATCGCGGAGCTCGAGGACAAGCTCGCGCGCGCCGACATCATCGATGTCTCGAAGCTGTCAGGCGATACCATCAAGTTTGGCGCCACAGTGACGCTGGTCGACGAAGACACCGACGAGAAGAAGGTGTGGCAAATCGTCGGCGAGCCGGAGGCGAACGCAAAAGACGGCAAGATTTCCATTACGTCCCCGCTTGCACGCGCGCTCATCGGCAAGGCGAAAGGCGCAACCGTCGAGGTCAATACGCCCGGCGGCGCGAAAGCCTACGAAGTAAAGAAGGTGGATTGGAAGTAACGTACGCCGGCAATCTCAGCCCAGCGTCACAGCAATTATGAGCAGCACGAGCGCGCCCGCACTGAGAAAAGCGCGGGCGACGTGCGAATATTCCCAGCGGTCGCGCAACGTCATCCAGCCGTCACGCTCCGCTGGTGCCTTGCCGAAGAAACTGGCGCTCAAGCCGGAAAGCTTTTCACCGGCAAGCCAGAACTTATTCACCGGCTGCGTAACGAGCCAGAAAACAGCATGCGCCGCGGCGAGCGCGATCAGAGCGGCAAATATCAGCCAGAATGCCTGACCCGTCGGCGTGATCGTGAGCAGCGCGAGCGTTGCGAGGATGCTTAACGGCTCCGCGATGCCGCCGATGGTAAAGCCCGGATAATAAACCGTCTGAATCGCCAGATACTGGTCCTTCGGGAGCCGCATTTTGCCGGGAAATTCCAGCGCATGCGTGAGCGATAAAGCCATGGTGATGGAAACCAGCAATAAGGAGGCGATTTGCAAGCCATAGAACATGCGCGTCACTCATGTCGTGCGCGTCAACGCTTTGAGCCGATCCTTGTCGATCGAAGAAATCGGATCAAACGCTCACTTGACGAAAAACACCGCCGTCAGAACCGCCCCGACGATGACGACGATGCCGCGCACGATCTTCTCGGGCACGCTGCGCGCAGCCATGACGCCGAGATAACCGCCGGCGACGCCCGCAACCGTCACAATTGCTGCTTCCTTCCAGAGCACCAGCCCGTTGGCAAGGAAGAGCACGACGGCAACCGCCTGCGCAATGGTCGCGACGATGTTCTTGAGCGCATTCGCGGTATGGAATTCCGAAATTCCCATGATCGACAACGTCGCCAGCAGCATGATGCCCATGCCGGCGCCGAAAAATCCGCCGTAGATTCCGACCAAGCCCATCAGCACGTAAGCGAAAATGCGGACGGCCGCGCTTTGCCGGCCTTCCACTTCCTTGCTCAAGATGCGGATGCGCCCGCTTAACGCGAACGTCAGCGTCGCAATGCCGAGCAGCCACGGCACCAGCGGCCTAAATCCTTCGTCGCCAATACGAATGAGCAGATAACCGCCGGCGATGCCGCCAAACACGCCGAGCAGCACGAAAGGCATCGCTCGCCGCCAGTTCTTCCGCGTTTCCCGCGCGTAGGCGATGGTAGAGGCAAGGCTGCCGGGCACGAGTGCAACGGCGCTGGTCGCATTTGCATTGAGCGTCGGCATACCGAACGCAACCATGGCGGCGAACGTGAAAAAGGTGCCGCCGCCGGCGACGGCGTTCACCAAACCGGCGGCGAAGCCGCTGGCCGCGAGCACAATGATTTCAAGGAAAGACACGTCTGGACGACTTACGGAAGATTTCTTTCCATTTCGAACGGCACCATGGCCGCATCCTTGGAATTGCGCAACGTGAGCGATGTTTTTACATTGCGCACATGCGGCGCGGCCGTCAGCTCGCCGACGAAAACCTGGAAGGTCTTGAGATCAGGCGCCACGCATTTCAAAACAAAATCGATCTCACCTGAGAGCATCCAGCATTCGCGCACCAGCGCTTGTGCATGCACGAAGTCTTCGAACGCCCTGAGGTCCGCCTCCGCCTGGCTCGACAGATGCACCATGGCGAACGCCGTGACTTCAAAGCCCAGTTTTTTCTCGTCGAGCAGACCACGATAGCCCTTGATATAGCCCGCCTCCTCCAGCGCCCGGACGCGGCGCAGGCAAGGCGGCGCGGATATGCCGACGCGGCTCGCCAGTTCCACGTTGGTCATCCGGCCACCTCCCTGCAGCTCCTTCAGGATGTTGCGGTCGATAGTGTCGAGACGTGTCGGCACGCCGGAAGCTCCCCTATGACAAGGCTGCAACATCCATACCGCGAAAGGAAATTTCGCGAAAGATTATTGCGCCGACGGCCATTTCGCCGCAGGGTGTAGGATAACCCGCCGGGTTGCGTGTCTTGCATGGCTCGGAAAAAGCCATAGATTGGCAGCGCATAGCAGACCCAGTGCCGCTCCGATCAGCAGAGAAGTGGCCGCAAAATCTGCCCGCCGGGGGGCGAACAATGGCCAAAACCACTCACGCAAAGGTCGTCATCGTCGGGTCAGGCCCGGCGGGGTATACGGCCGCTATTTATGCCGCGCGCGCCATGCTGGAGCCGGTTCTGATCCAGGGCATCCAGCCCGGTGGACAGCTCACCATCACCACGGACGTCGAGAATTATCCCGGATTTGCCGACGTCATCCAGGGCCCCTGGCTGATGGAGCAGATGCTCAAACAGGCCGAGCATGTCGGCACGAAAATTGTTTACGACACGGTCGGCAAGGCCGACCTGTCGCAGCGGCCGTTCCGGCTCGAATGCGACAGCGGCGATATCTTCCTCGCCGACGCTCTCATCATCGCAACCGGTGCGCAGGCGCGCTGGCTCGATCTGCCATCCGAACAGAAATTCAAGGGCTATGGCGTCTCTGCCTGCGCCACCTGCGACGGCTTTTTCTACAAGAACAAGGAAGTGATCGTTATCGGCGGCGGCAATACGGCTGTCGAGGAGGCGCTATTCCTCACCAATTTCGCGTCAAAAGTGACGGTTGTGCACCGGCGCAACTCATTCCGTGCAGAAAAGATCCTGCAGGACCGACTGTTCAAGCATCCGAAGATCGAGGTGATCTGGGACGCCGTGCTCGACGATGTGATGGGCGCGGAGAATCCGCCCAAGGTCAACCGCGTAAAACTGAAGAACGTGAAGACCGGCGCGGTAACCGAGCGCGCCGTGGACGGCGTGTTCATCGCCATCGGCCATACCCCCTCTTCCGAGCTTTTCACCGGCCAGATCGAGATGAAACCGTCCGGCTACATCATCACCGCGGGCAATTCGACCGCGACCTCGGTGCCGGGCGTATTTGCGGCCGGCGATGTCACCGACGACATCTACCGCCAGGCGGTCACCGCCGCCGGACAGGGCTGCATGGCGGCGCTCGAAGCACAGAAATTCCTGCATGCCCACGAACAGCATCGCGCGGCCGCGGAGTAACCCGATGAACGCAAGCAACGCCACGATGGATTGGGACAAGCTGAAGGTGTTTCACGCCGCGGCGGAAGCCGGCAGCTTCACTCACGCCGGCGAGCGGCTTGGCTTGTCGCAATCGGCCGTGTCGCGGCAGGTTTCGGCACTCGAAGCGGAGCTTTCCGTCGCCCTTTTTCATCGTCATGCACGCGGCCTGATTTTGACCGAGCAAGGCGAGCTGCTTTATCGCACCGCGCATGAAGTCTTCATGAAGCTTGAGGCGGCGCGCACCAAGCTTACCGACAGCCGCGAGCGTCCAAACGGCGAATTGAAGATTTCGACGACGCCAGGCATGGGCATCCACTGGCTCACGCCGCGGCTCGGCGAATTTCTCGATCTTTATCCCGATATCCGAATCACGTTGCTCACCTCCGATGAGGAGCTTGACCTTGCGATGCGCGAGGCGGATGTCGCGATTCGTCTGCGTCAGCCGACGCAGCCGGATCTCATCCAGCGCAAGCTTTTTTCCGTGCACTCACACGCCTATGCGTCGCCCGACTACCTCAAGCGCTTCGGTACGCCGCGCACGCACGAGGATATCGACCGCCACCGCGTCATTTTGCTCGGCGGGCACGTGCCCGCGCATTTTGCCAATCGACGGCGACTCCTCGAAGTCGGCCGCGAGGGAAAAGCGCCGCGCGAACCGCTTCTCTCAATCAACAACGTGCTTGGCGTTTTGCGCGCGTGCCAGCGTGGACTCGGTATCGCGATGCTGCCGGATTATCTGGTCGAGGAAAACGGCGGCTTGGTGCAGTTGTTCGGCGACTCCGAGACGATCGCAGTCGACGCTTACTTCGTCTATCCGGAGGAATTAAAGTCGGTCGCGCGCGTTCAAGTCTTCCGAGATTTTCTCGTCTCTAACGCGCAGCGCTGGAATTTCTAATTACGCAAAAGAATAGGAAAAATTCCACGCAGGCTTGCGTTAGGGCATGGCTGACATGCGACGTGGTCCGTTGCTCGCCCACCGGAATCTCCTTTAGGTTCGCTTCAGCTGTTGCACCGATTGATATCCTCCCAGAGTCAGCGGTGTTCAGCATGTTCCCCTCTGGAAGACGATTGCCGGTCCCCACACCGGCAAACTGACCGGGCCCCTTGATGGGGCCCGGTTTTTTCACGCGATTCGCGATGACTCGATACGGCAGATCGATCCCTCGCGAATCTTAAACGCCCGCATTCGCCAAACACGAATCCAAGTCAGCGAAAACGCGCGATGTAATAAGCGAGATCGAGAATCTGCTGATCCGTAACAGGCGCAAGAACCTCGGCCATGATCGGCTCGTAACCGTGCCGTGTGTTGTTCTTGTATTCGCGCAATGTCTTGACCAGATAATCTTCGCGCTGGTCTGCGATGTGTGGGATGTTTTCACGCCCGGACAAATCCAGGTTGTGACAGGTGTTGCAGCGATTCTGTGAAATCAGCGCTTTGCCGCGCGCAAGCCGCGCCGCATCGTCGTTGTTCGGAGCCGGCGGCTGCGGCGGCGGGAGCTTGGCAAGGTAATCGGAAAACGCGCGAAGATCGTCATCGGTAAAATCCTTCGTCATCTCGTTCATGATGTCGATGACACGCTGCTTCTCACGAAAGAGATAAAGCTGGATCAGCAGATAGGGCGCAGGTTGGCCTCCGAGCGATGGCACTTGCTCATTCTGCGATTGGCCCTTTTCACCATGACATGCGAGGCAGGGCGCAGCTCTTTCCTCAATGCCTGCGGAGAAAGCGACGGCAGTGGAAAAGCAAAGCAGCGCCGCGGCGGCGATCGAACGCACAAACGGAATCATCCGGCGACCTTCCAATTTCCGGGAAATAAAATGCCGGGAATGCCACAGCGTTCCCGGCAAGCGACGTTCAGCGGCTGGCCGTATGCGCCTTGCCATAGGTGATGCGATAGATCGCGCCGTTCCAGTCGTCGGAAATCAGCAGCGACCCGTCTTCCATCGGCTGCACGTCAACCGGCCTGCCGATGTAGTTGTTGTTCTCGATGAAACCCGTCAGGAACGGCCGGATCGAGCGCACCGTGCCGTCCTTCCTGAAATGAACAGCAACGATATCGCCGCCGAACTTCTTCGAACGGTTCCAAGAGCCGTGGCGCGCCACGAACAGCACGTTCCTGTAGGATTTCGGGAACATGTCTCCCGTGTAGAAACGCGCGCCGAGCGAGGCGGCGTGCGGACCGAGGAGAGCAACCGGCGGCACAAATTCACTGCAGGAGTGCCCCCATCCGAAATCCGGATCGAGGATATCGCCCGCGTAGCAATAAGGCGCTCCGAAATCTTCGCCCTTCTTGGTGACGCGGTTGAGTTCGTCCTGCGGCGCATCCTCCGACAGCCAGTCGCGCTGGTTATCGGTGAAATAGAGCTGATGATTTACAGGATTCCAGTCAAACCCGACCGTGTTGCGCACACCAAGCGCGATGACTTCCGCGCCACTGCCGTCGAGATTTATGCGCCGGATCTGGCCGTGATCCTTGTCGTGCAGCACGTTGTTTCCCGGCTGTCCGACCGGAACATAAAGCTTGTTGTCAGGACCGATGCCGATGAACTTCCATCCGTGCGCCTCGTCTTTCGGCAGATCCTTGTAGATCACCGTCGGCTTCGGCGGGTTGTCGACGACCTTGTCGATGTTGTCGATCTTTGAGATTTGCGACAATTCGGCGATGTAAAGCGTGCCGTTGTGATAGGCGAGGCCGTTCGGACGATAGAGGCCCGACAGCAGCACCTTCACCTGCCGCTTGCCATCCTTGTTCGTGATGACGTGCACTTTGTCGGTAAGGCGGCTGCCGACGAACACATTGCCGGCATCGCTGACGCGGATCGAGCGCGCGTTCGCAATACCGCTGGCATAAACTTCGATGTGGAATCCTTTCGGCAGCTTGAGCTTTGCGACCGGCAGTTTGTCAGCGGCCGCAGCAATTGGCGGGGCAGCAACCGGCGCCAATTTAGCGGCGGCGGCGTTGCCATCGGGGCGACCGATCAACGGTGAGCCCGGCGGCAACGCAGGTTTGGCCGCCGGCGCGGCGGACGGCGCTTGCGAAGGTGTCGACGATTGTTGCGCGAAAGCGGACGAGAGCATCAGTAATCCGCCTACGGTACCGGCAAGCAAAGCGCAGCGGTGGACGAAGAGACGCGACTGCATTGTTGACCTCCCTTGCGGAGGCGCTTACGCCGGCACTGGCACGCATACGCCGCCGACGATGCACACCCCTGACGGCAAGTCTCCACCATTTTCCCGGTTGCTTGCAATCGGGGGCATTCAAAAATCCTGCATTTCAAATATGCAAATAATTGTAGGCATTCATCGTCGACGCAATTGCGCCGGCCGCTATTGCTACTTGGACGGCGTTGCCGAAATCTTGATCGCCGAATAGTAGACGGCGAGATCGGCGACGTCCTGATCGCTCAAGTGTTGCGTAACAAGCGTCATCATTTCATTTTTGCGAATACCGTGCCGGAAATCGTTCAGCGATTTGACGAGGTAAGGCTCGGGCTGGCCGGCAAGGTTCGGTGCTTCAGGTATTTTGGACAGACCGTCGAGCCCATGGCAGGTCTGGCATTGTAACGCTTTACGCCGGCCAGCGACCGCCTCACCGTCGGCGCCCAAGACAGCGCCGGGCACAAATATCGCAAGCAAAACGATTGCAATAACGGAGCGCACGATTGTCATCACATTGCATAATGCCGCGGGATCAAATCCCGCGGCGCCATCGCTTTGCCTCAGTGGCCTTCATATGAGATGCGATAGATCGCGCCGACAAGATCATCGGAAACGAGCAGCGACCCGTCCGGCAATTGTGCAACATCGACCGGTCGGCCGAGATATTCGCCATTTTCCGTAAGCCAGCCTTCGGCAAACGGCTCGCTTTTGTCGGCGGTGCCGTCCGGCTTCAAGCTCGTGAACATGATGCGCGCGCCGACCGGCTTGGTGCGGTTCCAGGAGCCATGCTGCGCGGAAAAAATGCCGCCGCGATATTGGGCCGGAAACATGCTGCCGGTGTAGAAGATCATGCCGAGATCGGCCGCGTGCGCGACTTCCTCGACCTGCGGAAACACGACGTTCGCCGGCGGCTGCTGGTCCTGGTACTCGGTGGTGCGGGTCTTGCCGCCGCCATAATACGGGAAGCCGAAGTTGAGGCCTGCCTTGTCGGCGCGATTGATTTCGCCGACCGGCTTGTCGTCGCCCATGCCGTCGACCTGATTATCCGTGAACCAGAGCGTGTTGTCCTTCGGATTGAAATCCATGCCGACCGAATTGCGAATGCCTGTGGCGAAGACTTCGCGGTTCTTGCCATCGCGGTCCATGCGAACGATGCCGCCCATGCCGAGACCTTTGTATAGCTCCAGCTTTTCCGGCGGATAGACGTTAAAGGGCTGTCCGAGCGTGATGTAAAGCTTGTCGTCGGGCCCGATACGGCAAACGCGCGAGGTGTGGTTGAACGATTCTTCCTGTGGGGGGATGAGCTTGCCTTGCGGCACAACCACGAACGCCGCAACGTCGGGGCTTTCGTAGAAAAATTCCGCTGCCGGGAATTGCAGCACGCGATTCTGCTCGACGGTAAACAGGATGCCATCCTTCGAGAAGCAGAGCGCGTTGGGAATCTTGAACTTGAGCGATGGAGCGAACTCTTTAACTTCGTCCGCCACACGGTCCTTGTCGCGGTCGGTCACCGCGTAGATTTTTGTTTTGCGCGTGCCAACAAATACGGCAATGCCTTGCGGGCCGACCGCCATATCGCGCGCATCGGGAACAATCGCATAAAGGCTGATCTTGAACCCGGACGGCAACTTGACGTGCCGGAGATCTTTCTTGATCGCCTCGGCCTTCGCGCCGCCTTGCGGCACTGTCGGAATTTCCAGAGGCGTGCCGGTTTGCTGAAAGCCGGTCAGCTTTTGCAGGTTGCCAGAAGGCGTTTGTGCCGGTTGCGCCTGCGCCGGAACGATCATCGTAACGGCCAGCGCCGAAATTGCGCCGGCTGCCAGGTTTTTCATGATCTCCTCCCGATTGATCCTATTTCGCCTCCCAACCCGGTAGAGGACAGAAGTATAACAAACAGCGATTTGCGGGTAAGCCCCGGCGCGTTTCA
Organism: Pseudolabrys sp.; assembly: GCA_036278575.1. GTDB lineage: Bacteria > Pseudomonadota > Alphaproteobacteria > Rhizobiales > Xanthobacteraceae > Pseudolabrys. The sequence continues at coordinate 12,289 of DASUKT010000343.1, forward strand.
GCCGCGATAGGCATAAGCCGTTTCATCACGCATTTGCGCTAATTCTTCAACGCGCGCGTGGTGCGGCGATAAATGACATACCGGATCTGCGGCACGCGCATCGCCGACGATGAGAAACGCCTGACAGCGGCAACCGCCAAAATCTTTTTCCTTCATGGCGCAGCTTTTGCACGGCTCCTGCATCCAATCGTCGCCGCGGAAAGCATTGAACGCCGGCGCATTGCGCCAGATGTCTTCGAGTGAATGCTCGCGCACGTTCCAGAATTCCAATCCTGGTATGACTTCCGCGGCATGGCACGGCAGGACGCGGCCCGCCGGCGTCACGTTGAGCGAGCGGCGTCCCCAGCCACCGACGCAGGGCTTGGGAAAACGCGCGTAATAGTCCGGCACAACAGCGTCGATGACGATGCGGCCGCGATGCTTCTGCCGCAGCATCTCGACCTCTTTCACTGCGCGCTCGACCTGCTCGCGTGTCGGCATCAGCGCGGCGCGGTTTTTCATCGCCCAGCCGTAATATTGAACGTGCGCGATTTCGACGCGGGTTGCGCCGAGATTCAGTGCAAGCTCGACCATCGGTTCCACCCGTTCGATGTTCGCGCGATGGACGACCATATTGATGGTCAGCGGCAAACCGAGCTTCACGGCCTCGGCAGCGAGCGCGCGCTTGCGTTGCGATGCGCCCTCGTAGCCGGCAATATGGTCGGCGGACTTCTGCTCACTGTCCTGAATCGAGATTTGCACGTGGTCGAGACCGGCATCCGCCAGCGCGCGCATGCGTTCGGCGGTGACGCCAACGGCCGAGGTGATGAGATTTGCATAGAGTTGCGCGTCGCGCGCGGCCTTGACGATCTGCTCGAGATCGCGCCGCGCCGCCGGTTCACCGCCGGAGAGATGAACCTGCAAGACGCCGAGCCCTGCCGCCTCGCAGAACACGCGTGCCCAAGTCTCCGTGTCGAGCTCGTCGCTGCGCTTGTCGAGCGTAAGCGGGTTCGAGCAATACGGGCAGCCAAGCGGGCAACGGTGCGTCAACTCGGCGAGCAGACCGAGAGGGCGCGGCATGCTTTCGGGCGCAAGCACGTCACAGCTCCAGCAGCTTCTTGTCGGCAAGGCCTCCGATCAAGATCGTCACGTCCGCGAAAATGCGGTCACGCGGGGCGTTGAAGCTTTTCGCAAGATCGTCAACCATTGCGTCTACCGTCGTCTCGCCGGTGCAGCGCTTGAGGATTTCCGCCGAGATCGCGTCGGCCTTGAATACACGCTCCGGCGCGAGCAGCAGCCAGCCGCCTTGCGCTTCGTTGTGCACGAGACGCACGCCGCGCGGCAGGCGTGGGCACGCCGTAGGTGAAACGGCCGCTTTGGGTTGCTCGCTCATTGATCGCTCGGCAAGAATGCTCCTGGCGGCACCAGCTTCGGATCGACGTAGGCGTGGTAAAGTGCGTCCAGCATCGACCACAGCACGCCGCATTTGAATTCAAGCGCGGCAAGGACCTGCGCCTGCTGCTCGGGCGTCTTGGCGTTTTGCTTGACGTAGTTAAGTGCAAAATTGGCATCGCGCTCGGCCTGCGGCGGACGCTTGTCGAAGTAGCTCAACGTTTCGCGCGTGACGAAATTATAGTTCGCCAGCATCCCGGACATGCGCTCGCTGATGATGACCGGCGAGAACAGCTCGGTGAGAGACGACGCGATCGCTTCGAGCAGCGTCTTTTCGCGGACGAAATGCACATAAGCTTCAACTGCAAAGCGCGTTGCGGGCAACAGTCCGCGTAACGACGTGACGTAGTCCCGGTCGAGGCCCAGCCCATCCGCGAGCTTGAGCCAGCGCGCAATGCCGCCCTCGCCTTCCCGCTCGCCATCATGATCGACAAGACGTGAGCGCCACTCGCGGCGTATGGCGGAATCGTCGCAGCGCGCGATCAAGCTTGCATCCTTGATCGGGATCATCGCCTGATAAAAATAGCGATTGAGCGCCCAGGCCTGCACCTGGCCCTTCGTGCATTTGCCGCCGTGCAAAAGCGCATGGAATGGATGCAGACGATGATAGCGTCTGGCGCCCATGTCCCGCAGCGCGGCTTCCAACTCGTCGGGCGACAGCAACTTCACACCACGATCTCCATGCCGTCTTCAGCGACCTGCCAGCCGGCATCCTCGACTTTGCGCCGCTCGAGTGAACCGGCGACGTGGATCGGATTGGTATTGTTGATATGGATATAAAAGCGCCTCGCCGCGAGCCCGGCAAGCGCGGCGAGCGAGCCGCCCTCGCCGTCGATCGGCATGTGGCCCATGCGGCGGCCGGTCTTCTGTCCGGTTCCGGTACGAAGCATTTCGTCGTCGGCAAACAGCGTTCCGTCGAATAGCACCACGTCCGCGCTCCCGAGCCGCGCGCGCAGCTCCGGCGTCACGTCCGCCGCGGCGGGAATGAAAACGAGACGCCCGCGCTCGTGCTGCAACTCAAGGCCAACCGTCGCTGCACTCTCGTGGCTGATCTCGGTCTTCTCGCGCTCGAGATAAAGCGGCACCTTGCCGGGTACCGTAAACATTGAGACGGCAAGGCCGCCATCGAGCGTGAATGTTTCGCCTGGATTGATCGCGCGGCGCGACACCGATGTAAGCGCGTCAAACATCGCGTTGGAGGCAACGGCGGCATGCGTCGCCGGGGTCGCGTAAAGCTTGAACGGGGTGCTCTCGCGCAAGGTCAGCAAGCCGGCGATCTGGTCGATTTCGCCACCCGTAAGAACAACAGCCGAGATCGGGCTGCCGCGCAGTGCTCCCTTTGGATGCAGCGCCGGAGTGTTGCGAATTTGGACGGCGATATCGGGCGCAGCGTTAAGGATTGCCCAACGTCCGTCACCGGAAGATACCGCCAGTGAGCATTGGGTACGCGGCCGCACGCGCGGATCGGCGGACCACGCCAACTGACAGACTGGACAGCGGCAGTTCCACTGGGGGTAAGCGCCACCCGCCGCCGACCCGAGCACGATGGCGGTCAGACGCCCCATTTAGCGGGGCCTCGGAAGCCAGTTCAGAGGATCAGAGCTCGGCCGGCAGGTAGCCGTTGATCTCGAGCCCGATGCAAATCTCGACAAGGGTGGGAGTTGTCCAGACCATGGCACTTCCTTTCACCGCCACTGCGGCGGTTGAGAGAAGTCTAACGCAGAACACGGGCCCTGTCATGGGCCATCGGAATGACCACGGGGCTCATCATTCGGCATCACTTCATTGGTCACACAAAAGTCATCCGCCGGTTATCGACTGGCTGCCATGCACCCGCCGGGTGCAACCTTAATCCCGCTCAGAATAGCCTTAGCTTTACAGGTGCTGGTTGAACTCGCCTATTCAGCTTCGCGTGCAGAATAGCCACAGTGCCAATACTTTAGGTCCAACTGTGCCGATTACACATAACGAGCGGGGAACAATCGGCTAAACTTAACGCTAAGAGTCTGGGGCGCTTAATAACCGCCTTGGCAGATCTGCCGAACTCAGGAGACGAACTGGTGCGCAGTGTCCGTTTTGACCGCCTGCTGGCGGGATCCGCTCTCGGCTTGGTGCTGGCCTTGTCCAGCTATGGGGCCTCGGCGCAAGTCGATGAGGCAAAGATTGAGGCGGCGATGCCGGCGGTCGATTCCGCCGACCTGCCACCGCCGACGATCAAGGACATTGGGCCTGTTCCTGCAACCACAGCACCAGCCGCAGCTCAAACGGATAGCGCTGATACGACCCAATCGACCGGTGAAAGTCCAAAGGCGACCGCCGCCCAAACAGAGCAACCGGCAGCCGTTGAAACGGCGCCCGAACCACCCAAGGCCGCCGAGGCAGATACCGGCAAGGACAAAGCA
>DASUKT010000344.1:0-4712 GCA_036278575.1 Pseudolabrys sp.
TCCCCGTCGGGCCCTCGCACGCGGACAGGCCCCAGCCGTTCTCGTCGTAGCCTGCGAACTCGTGGGGATTGCGCCGCGCGTATTCACGCTGGATGTAAACCGCGCTGCGGCTGTTTTCGAAATAGTCGAAACGTTTTTCGCGCATGAAGCGGTCGCGGATGCCGCGAAAGTCGATCCAGGCGTGCGAGAACTGATGCACGAACAAGGGACCTGCGTACAGGAAATCGCGACCGTACAGGTTTTCCCATTGATAGGTGGAAGTCCACGCCTCGTAACAATCCCGACCGATCGGATGCGTCGGCGAACCCAATGCAAGCGCGTACATCACGACCGCTTCGGTATAACCCTCCCAGCCGTAATGCAGGAATCCGCTTTCCGGCTTCCAGCCCATCCTGATCGTCGCCGCCCGATCCTGGGCCCAACACCAGTCGATGCGGCAATACAGCGCGTCGGCCAATTCGCGCAGCTCGGTCTCGTCTGGCGATGACGCATCGAAATACATGCGCGCGGTGAGGGCGCCGGCAATCAACAGCGCGGTGTCGACCATCGACAGCTCCGACCTCCATACGCGCGCGCCGGTCTGCATGTCGAGGAAGTGGTAGTAGAAGCCCTTGAAGCCGGTTGCCGATGTCCCACCGCTCTGGTCGGAATCGCGCAAGAAGCGCAGCGCCACGAGGATGCGTCGCACGGCTTCCGGCCGTTCGACCCATCCCCGCGCCGCAGCCACCGACCAGGCGGTGAACGCAAAGCCGACCACCGCGATGCTGCATGGCGAATCCTCGCGTGACGTATCCGCCACCAGGCCGTTGTCGGAATGGGTATTGAGCGGAAAGTATTCGAACGCGGCGCGCGCAAGATTCTCAAGCAGCACCTCATCGGAACAACCGGCAACCGAGGTCACGGCCGATTGCCCGCTGCCGGAACGTGTCGCCGGGCGGTCGACTGGCGTCGTCGGCAAGCTGGTGGTGCCTTGCATGTATCTTGCGGATTTGCGTTCCACGGTTTCAATGTCACGACTTCGTCGACGGCTGGCATGCAGCAACGGCGTCGATCTCCTCGCACCTGTTTCGGTGATGCAATTTGCGGGTGGAGGAGGCACTTCATTGCGGAGCAGCGTACATCGCCAACAACGCCCGGCCCAGCAGGCGGTTCGCCCGCGCCTTTCCAGTTGCGCGCCAAATCAGAGCGGGCACTCTTGATCGAAGTCCGGTCGCCAAGGCTCCAGGCGGAAGGCGAGATTGCATCGACCAGTTGGTGCGATCTGCTTCCATGAAGGTTGCTGATCACCAGGGGCGGCTCAAGGGCGGTTGCGGTCTACGAAAGCCGGCCTGGCGTTGTCACTCCGGCAAGCGGCCGAGCATTTCGTCGAGCTTTGGATCGTCGGGCAAGCGAATCAGGAATTCATGCTGCAGCACCGAGCGGATTTCCGCGGTGGTGGCGTGCGGTGTGGCCTGTCCGATGTCGGGAACAAGTTGCAGGGGACCGGTAGGCGTGTTGCCGCCGAACCCTGCGCTCGGCCCTGCGCAGCTACATCGATTTTTACAACCGCTACCGCTTGCATTCATCGTTGGGGTATCGTTCTCCGACGGAGTTCGAAGCCCAATGTATCTGATCACCGGTGTCCACTTTTGCGTAGGAACTCTCAGCCGCTTCGCGGCTCGGCTTAATTTCAGACGTTAGGCGTCAAGGAGAATACAGATGCGACCACAACCACTTGTCTGCGTCAATGATGTCGAAGCGAGCAGTCGTTGGTATCAGCGATTGCTCAATTGCGAGAGCGCTCACGGCGGGCCGAATTACGAACGTCTCGTGGTCTCGGGGGAACTGATTTTGCAGCTGCATCGGTGGGAGGCAGAGCATCATCACGGACGTATCGGCGACCCGGACGATCTGCCTCCCGGAAACGGGCTTCTCCTCTGGTTTGAGGTTGACGACATCGATGCGGCGATCGCTCGGGCCGAGGCTCTGGGGGCCGAGGTGATCATGCCCCGCCATCGAAATCCACCCGATGGTAACGGTGGACCCAATCACTGGGAGATTTGGCTGCGCGATCCTGACGAGTACAAAGTCGTGTTGGCCAGTCCGGACGGTACGGCTGACGGTGACTGGCGACCGTGATATGCCGATGTCCGGATCGACCACTCGGGATATACCCAGCGATTCGTCCAAGCCGCAGCCGCTTCGCGGCCGGGTCGCTGAGCTTGAGCATTGGACGTCACGCAAAGATCGGCATTGACCATAAAGGAGTGAGGCATGCTCATAGTGTCTGGCAGGCTTTACCTGAAGGCGGGAGCAATGAAAAAGTTTCTCGCTTCCTCGTTCGAAGCGATAGCGCTGGCTCGTAAATCACCCGGTTGCCATGATTTTGTGGTTGCAGCAGACCCACTCGAACCAGATCGGGTCAACGTCTATGAAGAGTGGGAGTCGGAAGATGCACTTCTCAAGTTTCGTGGCGACGGCCCAAACAGCGATATGTGGTCAGCTATCGTCAGCGCAGAGGTCTTTCGCCATGTCATATCTTCCACTGGCCCGGCATAGATTTGCGCCCGACAAGGCGTCCAGCCGACGCCAACCCTGTCGGTGGCTGAGCCAAGGGCGTTAGACCTCTTGCTCCAAGTGGGGATAGGTGGCGTACTCCGGTGCTTGTTTTAAGTAAATACAATCGTTTAGTAGAATATTTTAAATATTTTATGAGCATGGTCTATTTTCGAAAAGCTTGTTCGTCGCTTAGATGAGAGACGCCAATGGGGCGGCTCAAATCAGGAGAAAGACGATGCGAGTCATGGTGTTTACGAAAGTCGCGGAAATCGGCGATACAAGTGCTCCCACACCCGAGGAGCTCGAGGCGTTCGCGGCGATGGACCGGTTCACCGAAGAGCTGGTCGAAGCCGGCGTTTTCGTCGCCGCCGCCGGCCTGAAGAACGGAGCCGAGGCCAAGCGGCTGACCTTCGATGGCACCGAGCTTGAGGTCGTCGACGGACCGTTCGCCGAGAGCAAGGAGGTGGTGGCCGGCTTCTCGATTTGGCAGGTCAAGGACGTAAACGAGGCTCTGGCCTGGGTGAAGCGCGCTCCGATGACGGCGGGGAGCGTGGTCGAAATCCTGCCGTTCTACGAAGTGGAGGATTTGGCCGAGTTCGTGACGCCCGAGGAGCTCGCGGCGCCCCGCGGCGGCGAGCGCGGCAAGCTCGGCGTCGCCTGATACGGTCGGCTGGAATCACTTCTCCCCTTCGAACTTCGAAGGGGAGTGGCTGGCGATACGCCGAAGCCGACGTCGCCGCACGACAGGTCATCCCGGCGAAACAAGCGCAGGGAGTCAACGGCGAAGCCGGCCCGAAGTGCGAGTGCCAACGTGTCAGGCCGGACCCAGGCAATCCGTCGAAACCCCAGCTCTCGACGAAGGTTTGCCCATTAATTTGCTGCCGATTTTTCGGCGGGCATATAAACAAGGCTTCAAACTCAGGCTTGGTGCTTCGGTCAGCGCCAGACAGTGTCGGAACCGTTGCTCTTTCGCCTTGACGGCACGGTTATCTGGAGATGGGGCATGAGGCGTGGCATCAAGTTTGAAGTGCACAGTTGAGCAGCGAGAGCCGATAGTTGCGAAAAATAGCCACGGGTCGGCTGCGGCCTTCAGGCTGGCCGCCCGCTGTCATTCCGGCAAGCGGTCGAGCATTTCGCCGAGTTTTGGATCGTCGGGCAAGCGAAGCAGGAATTCGTCTTGCAGCACCGCGCGGATTTCGGCGGTGGTGGCGAGGGTTCGCTTTGTGGTGGCGCCACCGGTGGTGTGCTCGGTGAACTGTCGGTTGCGGAGCGTGAGCCTGCGGCCGGCCGGCGCACGGGCGGCGGTCAGGCCGGTGACGAAGTGCGAATCCGGGTTGGTGGATGTCCAGTAGTTGCTGACGCGGTAGTCGGCCGGGAATTGCGGCTGCAGGTCGAAGCGGTACAACGGTTTCCACGTGCCATCGATTTGTGCCTGCATGCGCCAGTCGCTGTCGTCGCGTCGGGTCAGCCGGTAGGCTTCGTGTGGTGTGGCCTGTTCGATATCGGGAACAAGTTCCAGCGGACCGGTAGGCGTATTGCCGCCGAAGCCGACATCGGCCAACCATGTCCCATCGTCCAGATCGACACGCAACAGCATGTGGCTGCGCGCGGTGATCACGTCTTCGGATTGCCCCCACAGCACGCGGGCGGCGAGATCGGTCACTTTGAAGCCGATCGCGCGCAACGCGTCGCTGAGCAACCGGTTCTGCTCGAAGCAATAGCCGCCGCGGCCGTCGAGCACCAACTTGCGTTGCACGGATGCACTGTCCAGGGCCGGTGATACACCTAGAAACGGGCCGAGGTTCTCGAACGGAATCGCGGCGACGTGCGCGGCGATGATGGCGCGCAGGGTTTGCAGGTCGGCAGCCACCGGTTGGCGCAAGCCGATCCGTTGCAAGTAGGCGTCGAGATCGATCATTGCAGGATCCTCACCCGGCGCTTCGTGCCACCACGGGGCTTTTGGCCACGACGGCAGCTTTACCCGAGGCAGAGGGATTCATCAATTCGCTCCGTTCGTTCCGAGTTTGCGTTCCAGGAAATCCACCGTCGCCGTATCCGCTTTCAGCCACGAAGCGTGGCGCAGGAAGCCGTGGATCTCGTTCGGGATCACCATGGTTTCGAACGGCACGTGGTGTTTGCGCAGGCGCGGCACGATGTCTTCCATCTGCAGGAAG
>DASUKT010000345.1:0-5246 GCA_036278575.1 Pseudolabrys sp.
TTCAGGTCGGCGGCGATTCGCTGGTGCGAATGTCGATCTTCGACGTCAGCGTTCGGTGCACCGGGCACTTGTCCGCGATCTCCAGCAGGCGTTTGCGTTGGTCCGTATCAAGCGCGCCCTCCATCGTGATGGTGCGCTCGACCCGGTCGAGCATGCTCTTCTTGTCCTCGCAGTTTTCGCAATCGGCCTCGTGCACTTTGGAGTGTGTCAGCCGCACGGTCACGCGTTCGAGCGGTAATTTCTTGAAATCGGCGTAAAGCCGCATTGTCATCGAGGTGCAAGCGCCCAGCCCGGCGAGCAGAAAGTCGTATGGACCCAGCCCTGAATTGTTGCCGCCGACCTTTTCAGGTTCGTCGGCGAGCAGCCGATGCGGGCCGCTCAAAACCTCCTGCTGGAATTTTCCTTCGCGTGTCTCGCGCACCAGCACGACGCCGGGCTCACTTTCCGAGTTCGCCGCTTCCGGACGTTTCTCGATGTAACGCGCAGCCCACGCGGCGATCACATTTGCGACATAGACCGCATCATCGTTCTTGCTCAGGAGGTGGTCGGCACCGGCGAGCGTCACGAAACTTTTGGGATGTTTGGCCGTCGCGAAAATGTGCGAGGCGTTCTCGATGCCGACGGTATCGTCGGTCGGCGAATGAAAGATCAGCAGCGCCTTGCGCAGATTGGCGATTTTTCCGTCAAGGCGATGCTCTGCGACATCGTCGAGAAATTCCCGGCGGATGCGGAACGGCCGCCCGGCGAGTGAAACCTCAACTTCTCCCTGCGTGCGGATGTTCTCCACATGGTCCTTGAACAGGCCGGTAACGTGTGACGGATCGCTCGGCGCGGCGATGGTCACGACGGCGCGCGTTTCGGCGATTTCACCGGCGGCCGCCAGCACGGCGGCCCCGCCGAGACTATGGCCGATCAGAATCGAGGGCGCGGCCTTTGTTCGGCGCAAGTGTTCGGCGGCTGCGACAAGGTCGGCGACGTTCGATGAGAAATTCGTATTGGCGAATTCGCCCTCGCTCATGCCGAGGCCGGTAAAGTCGAAACGCAGGACCGCGATGCCGACCTCCGCCAGCCGTTCGGAAATGCGCCTGGCTGCGCGGTTTTCCTTCCCGCAGGTAAAGCAGTGCGCAAACAGCGCGTATGCGCCGGGCGTGCCGAGCGGCATATCCAGTTGCGCCGCCAGTTTCTGGCCGCGTGCATTGGGAAATTCGAAACGCTCGGTTCGCATGGCTTGCCTCGTCGATGCAGGTCTGGCGCGGAACTTGCTACTATATCGCGGCTATACCCGGCGAAAAGCAAAGGGAGCGACCATGAAACGGAGCGATCTGACGGAGAAAATCCTCGATCTCAAGCGCGAGAACGGATGGACTTGGAAATATATCTGCGAGCAGATCGGCGGCATGTCGCCGATCCTGGTGACCGGTGCGTTGCTGGGGCAGATGAAATTGACCAAACCGCAGGCAGCCAATGCCGCAAAATTGTTCGGTCTGTCCAAGGTCGAGGAAGCGATACTCAACGAAACGCCGTTTCGCGGCACTGGTACGCCGATGCCGCCGACAGATCCGCTGATCTACCGCTTCTACGAATTGGTGATGGTGAATGGTCCTGCACTCAAGGCATTGATCGAAGAAGAATTTGGCGATGGCATCATGTCGGCGATCGATCTCGACATGGAAGTGACACGTCAAAGCGATCCGAAAGGCGATCGCGTCAAGATCGGATTCAGCGGGAAGTTCCTGCCATACAAATATTATGGGGCGACCGGCAACGCGCTCGCATATGGATTCAAGGAAGAGTAGCTGGGCTTGGCTTCGGAGGCGCCCGCCATGCTCAACGGTCTGCGGGCGCACTTCCCGGCGGGTTGACCAGTACTTGCGGCCCGATCTCCTCAATGCCGTTCACGCCGGTAAGCGCCATGCTGACGCTGAGTTCGTTTTTCAAGATATCGATGGCTTTGTCGACGCCAGCCTTTCCGCCGGCGCCAAGTCCATAGATGTAAGAACGGCCGACCAGACAGGCGCGCGCGCCAAGCGCCAGCGCGCGCAACAGATCGGCACCGGTGCGAATGCCGCCGTCGAACAGCACTTCCGTATCCGCACCGACCGCATCGACCACAGACGGCAGCATCGAGATTGACGATGGCGCGCCGTCGAGTTGCCGGCCGCCATGGTTGGACACCACGATCGCATCCGCGCCGAGCTTCACCGCGGTTCTGGCGTCTTCCGCATCGAGAATACCCTTGATGATGATCTTGCCGGGCCAGACGCTTTTGATCCACTCGACGTCTTTCCAGCTCAGCGCCGGATCGAACTGAGCGCTCACCCATTTCGACAATTGAGTGACGCTCTCGGCCCCTTTGAGGTGGCCGACAAGGTTGCCAAACGTCTTGCGCTTGCCTTTCAGGATGCTCCACGCCCAACGCGGCTTGGTGGCAACATCGATGACGTTCTTGAGCCGAATTTCCGGCGGCACGGTCATGCCGTTCTTGATGTCGCGGTGGCGCTGCCCCAGGACCTGCAAATCGACCGTCAGCACCAACGCATCGCAGTTCGCGGCCTGCGCGCGCGCGAGAATATCGCGCGAGAATTCGCGGTCGCGGATGACGTAAAGCTGAAACCAGAATGGCTTGTGCGTCGCCTCCGCTACGTCTTCGATCGAGCAAACCGACATCGTCGAGAGGATGAACGGAATGCCCGCCTCGTTTGCCGCTTGCGCGGAAAGGATTTCGCCATTGCCATATTGCATTCCGCAAAGGCCGATCGGCGCCAGGATGAACGGCAATGAAATCTTTCGCCCGAGGATGGTCGTCGCCAGATTGCGTTCCGACACGTCGACGAGCACCCGCTGGCGCAGCTTGAGTTGCGTAAGATCGGCACGATTGGCTGCCAGGGTTTCTTCGTTATAGGAACCGCCATCCACGTATTCAAAGAACGCGCGCGGAACCCGGCGCCGCGCGAGTGCGCGCAGGTCGGCGATGCAGGTGATGTCTTTCATGGGAATAGTCTCGGCATGCGAAACCAATCGGTTATCACAGCGCTGTGACAGGCGGAATGGCGCCCTTTGCGCAGTTTTCCCCGTTATTTGCTGTTTTTACCGGTTAACGGAAGCCGGTAACGGTTATTCACAATTTGTGAAGCGTTAGGGCCATGACGCATTTACTATCCGGCCGCTATACCGCCGCGTGGCTGCGCCGTTGAGCGGCCAGGGCTGAGGATTGAGGATGGTTCGTCATTATTTCGGCACGGATGGCATTCGTGGCCGCGCCAACCGTGTGATCACGCCGGAACTGGCGCTCAGAGTCGGTCAGGCAGCCGGCTTGGCGTTCAAGAACGGCGACCACCGGCACCGCGTCCTGATCGGCAAGGATACGCGCCTTTCCGGCTACATGATCGAGACCGCGCTTGTCGCCGGCTTTACCTCGGTCGGCATGGACGTGCTGCTCACCGGCCCCATTCCGACGCCGGCGGTCGGCGTGCTGGCGCGCTCGATGCGCGCCGATCTCGGCGTGATGATTTCGGCCTCACACAATCCGTTCGACGACAACGGCATCAAGCTGTTCGGGCCGGACGGATTCAAGCTCAGCGACGAGGTCGAGCTGAAGATCGAGGAATTGCTCGATTCCGATCTGACCAAGAAGCTGGCCAAGAGCACCGATCTCGGCCGCGCCAAGCGCATCGATGGCGTGCAGGATCGTTATATCGAATTCGCCAAGCATACCTTGCCCAAGGCCCTCGATTTTGAGGGCCTGCGCGTGGTCATCGATTGCGCCAACGGCGCAGCCTATCGCGTTGCGCCCGGTGCGCTTTGGGAACTCGGCGCCGATGTTGTGTCGATCGGCATTGAGCCGGACGGCTTCAATATCAACAAGGACTGCGGCTCAACCAATCTAACCGCCCTTTGCCACAAGGTGCGCGAGATGCGCGCGGATATCGGCATCGCGCTCGACGGCGATGCCGATCGCGTGATCATCGTCGATGAACGCGGTCATGTCGTCGATGGCGATCAGTTGCTCGCCGTCATCGCGGAAAGCTGGAAGGACGACGGGCGATTGCAGCGGCCGGGCATCGTTGCGACCGTTATGTCCAATCTCGGGCTTGAACGTCACCTCGGCAATCTCGGGCTGGAACTGATCCGCACGCCGGTCGGCGATCGTTATGTGCTCGAGCACATGCGTCAGCATGGCTACAACATCGGCGGCGAGCAGTCAGGCCACATCATTCTCACCGACTACAGCACCACCGGCGACGGCTTTGTCGCCGCCTTGCAGGTGCTGGCGGTAATTAAACGTCTGAACAAGCCGGCCTCGGAGGTGTGCCACCGCTTCGAGCCGCTGCCGCAGGTGCTGAAAAACGTCCGTTATCAGGCCGGCAGGCCGCTGGAAAACGCCGGCGTCCGTTCGGCGATCGCGAGCGCTGAGAAAAAGCTCGGCCGCGGCGGCCGCCTGATCGTGCGTCCCTCCGGCACCGAACCGGTGATCCGGGTGATGGGCGAGGGCGACGATAAGGCGCTGGTCGAGGCCGCTGTGGATGATGTCGTCGAGGCGCTTACCGCAGTGGCAGCCTAAGGAGGTCCGGTAAGCCGCTTGCGGCAGCGTTTCCACGCCTTGCAAGGCGATTATGCCTTTCTCTTCAATAGATTAGAACGTTTTTAAAGAGCGATTTTGCTTTGACTATTTGCCCGTGAGCCATTAGCTGAATTGCATCCGGCGGCGGAATTGTAACGGCGATGATCGTCTGCTCCTGCAACGTCCTTAGCGACCATGAAGTGCGTACAGCCGTGAGCACGGCTGCGCCGCGCAGCGCCGGCCAGGTCTATGGCTGCCTCGGCTGCAGCGCCCAGTGCGGCCGCTGTGCCCGCACCATCCGCAAGATCATGGACGAGGCGCTGGTCGGGGCCGGTTGCCCGGCGGGCTGCGCCTGCGCTGTGCACGCGAAGCCGGCGGCTTGAGCGCAGGTGACGGGCGCGTGCGTTTCGAACTGGAGCGGTATTCGATCAGGTTGAATCGCGTCGTCATTGCGAGGAGCCCCATGGGGCGACGACGCAATCCAGGCTTTGCGTGCGACCCTGGATTGCTTCGCGGAGCCTGTCATCGGGCCGCGCTTCGCGCGGACCCGTTGGCTCGCAATGACGGTTCAATTTGATTGGATTCCGCATTAGACTGAGCCCGCAACATATTCAAAACCATTGAGCATACCCATGCGCGGCGAACCCCGAGTCATTGAATATCTGAACAAGGCGCTTCGCCACGA
>DASUKT010000346.1:0-2921 GCA_036278575.1 Pseudolabrys sp.
CGCGCGGATGAAAGCGGGAATCGATTTAGTGTCGACGTTGACGACAGGTCTATTACGCTTGCCGAACTCGAAAACGGTGCGGTCGGAACGATCATCAGCACGTGGGCAACGCGCGTACGCCGCGACGACCTGATGACGTTGCAGATCGACGGCACGGGTGGTTCAGCGGTTGCTGGCCTGCATCGTTGCTGGGTCCAGAGCAAGGCCGACACGCCGACGGTCCGCCACTTCAATCCGGACGTCGATATTGGCGCCGATTATCACGCAGGCTGGCGTGAATACAATGGTGCAATTCGGAAGGCCAACCCCTATCGTGTCGGCTGGGAGGATTTTTTGCGTCACGTCGTCACCGGGGCTCCGCTGCGCAATACGTTTGCCGCAGGCATCCGCGACGTGCAGTTTGCCGAAGCCTGCAAGCGCAGCGCCACGGAAAAGCGATGGGTGGAAATCGAATGACTTCGACACCTAGCCGCACCGCGCTTGTGACCGGCGCTTCGACCGGACTGGGTTACGCCATCGCCTGTGCGCTTGCGCGCGAGGGCTACGATCTGGCGGTAACCGATCTTGATGTCGCGATGTTCGACGATTTGTTGCGGGATCCGACAGTGCAGGGACGCAAGATCGTCACCGTGTCGCTCGATTTGCGCTCGGAAGACAACATTCGGCGGGCGTTCTCGGCGGCCGCCGATGCGTTCGGCTCAATCGATTTGCTCGTCAACAATGCCGGGCGTGCATTGATCAAAGACGCCACCGACGTGACCTGGGCGGACTGGGATGACGTCATCAATATCAACCTGAAAGGTGCTTACTTCTTGTCGCAACAGTTTGCCGCTCATTGCATCGCGCGCAAGCAGCCGGGCGCGATTGTCAGCATCGCCTCGACACATGGGCTCACCGGCATTGCCGGACGTTCGGTTTACGGCATCTCGAAAGCAGGCCTGATCCAGATGAGCCGGATGCTGGCCATCGAGTGGGCGGAGAAGAACATCCGTGTCAACGCCATTGCGCCGGCGACTGCGCTTACGCCATCGCGTCAGCGAATGCTCGACGACGCGGCCCGTGAGCGCATGTTGGCGCGCATTCCGAGCGGGCGTTTCATCGCCCCGGAGGAGATTGCGGCTGCCGTTTGTTACCTGGCGAGCCCCGCGGCGGCATCAATCACCGGACAGACGCTCACGATCGACGGCGGGCTGACCGCGGCGTAGCGGTCAGTTTCGGTAACTTGTGTCCTGCTTGTCGAGCAGGCGCAGGTAAGCAGGCCAGTCGGCGGAGCCGCGGCCGCTGTCGTGATGCTCATATTGCCGCGCGGTCTTTTCGCAAACGTCGGCCGGAATCTCGATCAGCTTCTCGCTGGTCGCTTCCATCATCAACTGGATTTTTGCCGCTTCGATCAGCGCCTTCATCAAGACAAAGGCTTCGCGCGCCGTTTTGCCCACCGTAAGCAGGCCGTGGTTGTGCATGATCATCGCGCGGTTATTACCGAGGTCCTTCTTGATGCGCGCCCGTTCGTCAAAATCCTCGGTGATGCCCTCATAGGCGTGATAGCCGGTGCGGTTGTAGAAGCGGACGGCCGCCTGAGAAACCATGCGCAGTCCGCCTTGCAGCCCGGAGATCGCCATGCCTAATTCCGTGTGAACGTGTACTGCGCAGTTAATGTCCGGCCGGCTCGCCAGCACGCCGCCATGAAGCGTGAAGCCTGGGCGATTGACGCCGAATGACTCATCGAGATCGGCGTCCATATCGACTTTCACAAGGTTTGCCGCCGTGACTTCCGTGTACAAAAGCTCGTGCCGCTTCATCAGGAATTTACGTTCTTCGCCCGGCACCCGCATCGACGAGTGATTGTAAATGACATCGTCCCACTCATGATGCGCAATCAGCCGGTAAACGGCGGCGAGATCGATGCGTGCCTGCCATTCCTCGGCCGACATTCCGGCCGGTACGGCTTTCGACGGCATGGCATGAGTATTCATGGAGTGTCTCCTTGCGAAGGGCTGCACAACGCTATCACGCAGCCGTACGCGCTATAAGTCCTATTCCGTCAGGCACAGACCACGGTCGGGTGCAAAAGCCACAAAGACCTTCTGGCGGGGCTGCAATTGCATGTAATGGTCGAGTTGCACGCCGACTTCCCGGCCGCCGACACGCACGTTGCATTGGAGGAAGTTGCCGAGATACACGGTGTCGACGACTTCGCCCTCGAATACGTTGCCAAGATCGCCTGATTCCGGCGCTTGCGCATAAATAGACAGGTCTTCGGGCCGCACGCTCACCGTGACTTCCTGGCCGGATGACATGCAGCCGCCGCCATTCACCTTCACATGCAAGGGCGCATGATTTTCACCCAGCGGAATTTCTACATCGTAGATGCCGTCACTGCACCCGCGCACCATACCTTTCAGCAGATTCGTTGCGCCAATAAAATTTGCAACGAAAGCATTTGCGGGATGGGCATAGATGTCGTGGGGATCGCCGATTTGCTGGATGGCTCCCTTGTCCATTACCACCACGCGATCGCTCATCACCAGTGCTTCGGTTTGATCGTGGGTGACATAGATCGAGGTGATGCCGACTTCGTGCTGCAGCCGCACCAGCTCGACACGCATTTGCTCACGGAGCTTGGCATCGAGGTTTGACAGCGGTTCGTCGAACAAGACAACGCGTGGTTCGTATACGATCGCGCGTGCAAGCGCGACGCGCTGGCGCTGCCCGCCCGAGAGCTTGGTCGCATAGCGATCGGCAAGTTGTGCAAGGCCGACGAGCTCAAGGGCACGGATGGTACGCGATTTGATGTCGGCAGAGCGCACACGCCGTACCCGCAATCCGTAGGCGACGTTGTCGAAAACGGTCATATGCGGCCACACCGCATAGCTTTGGAAAACCATGCCGATATTGCGGTGTTCGGGCGCGAGATAGATGCC
>DASUKT010000347.1:0-5899 GCA_036278575.1 Pseudolabrys sp.
AATGAGATCGTCGACCAATGCTTCGAACTTGGCGCGGGTGAGCTTCATCGTCAGATGCTTCGGACCGGAAGCATCGGCGGTGATGAACGGCAGATTGATTTCGGTCTGCGTGGTGGATGAAAGCTCGATCTTCGCCTTCTCAGCGGATTCCTTCAGGCGCTGCAACGCGAGCTTGTCGCGGCGCAGGTCGATGCCCTGCTCTTTCTGGAACTCGTCGGCGAGATAGTTCACGAGCCGCATGTCGAAGTCTTCGCCGCCGAGGAACGTGTCGCCGTTCGTCGACTTCACTTCGAAGACGCCGTCGCCGATTTCGAGAATTGAAATATCGAATGTGCCACCACCGAGGTCGTAGACCGCGATGGTGCCGTTCTTCTGCTTGTCGAGGCCGTAAGCGAGCGCCGCCGCCGTCGGCTCGTTGATGATGCGCAGCACGTCGAGCCCGGCGATCTTGCCGGCGTCTTTCGTCGCCTGGCGTTGCGCGTCGTTGAAGTATGCCGGAACGGTAATGACCGCCTGCTCGACCTTGGAGCCGAGATAGGCTTCCGCCGTCTCCTTCATCTTCTGAAGAATGAAGGCCGAGATTTGCGACGGCGAATAGGTCTTGCCGTCCGCCTCGAGCCAGGCGTCGCCGTTCGTCGCCTTGACGATCTTGTACGGGACAAGCTTCTTGTCCTTCTCCACCATCGGATCGTCGTAGCGGCGGCCGATGAGGCGCTTGACCGCGAAGAATGTCTTTTCCGGATTGGTGACCGCCTGGCGCTTGGCCGGCTGGCCGACGAGCCGTTCGCCATCGTCGCTAAAGGCGACGATCGACGGCGTCGTGCGCATGCCCTCTGCGTTTTCGATGACTTTCGGCGTCTTGCCTTCCATGACGGCGACGCACGAATTGGTGGTGCCGAGGTCGATACCGATGACCTTGCCCATAGTGTCTTCCCCTCAATTTGCGGCAGGCCGGCCGGGCCCGTTGGCGCCCGAATGGAGCTTTCCGCGGACCATCCGCAGCGCTCCGATCCAACCCCCTGAATGCTCAATATCGCCGCATTTCCGCGGCTTCGTCACTCATATAGGTGGGCCACCCCGCTCGGTGCAAGACAGAGTGCTGCGAATCCGGCTCCGTGTACCCGCCGTTAACACGTCCACCGCCCAAGGCAATGCTATTGCCGGTCCCGCCGACCCGGAATAGGCAATCGACCATGGGCCGTACCTTAGGAAACCTGTAACTTTGATGCTCCGCCTCCCAGCCATCGTCTTGTTCGCTGCGTTTGCGGCAGCGCTCCTTGGCGCTCAGCCCGCATGCGCCGACGTTCTTTACCCGAAAGGTTTGCGTATTGGCCTGGCGCCGCCTGCGGGCATGACGCCAAGCGCGCGATTTTCCGGGTTCGAGGATATGGAGCGAAAAGCCAGCATCAAAATCCTCGATCTGCCCGCAGCCGCTTACGAAAGCCTGGAGAAGGGCGCGTTCGCAGCCCCCAAGCAAGGCTCGAAGGTGACAATCGAAAAGCGGGAGAGCTTCCCGTTCAACGATGGCGTCGGTTTTCTCGTCACGTTCGATCAGGAAAAGGACGGCGCGACGGTGCACCGCTGGCTGATGATCGCAAAATCGATGTCGCGGTCGGTCCCGAACCTCGCCACGCTTGTCGACGTGGAAGTGCCGGACGCCGCGCGATCGGTCTACAGCGACGCCGCCGTGCGCGCGGCGCTGAAATCCGTGACGTTCCGTCCTGCGCCGATTACCGAGCAACTGAGCCTGATGCCGTTCAAGCTCAACGAGCTTGCGGACTTTCGGGTGATGCGCGTTCTGCCGACCGGCGCCGCGATCCTGATCAACGGCCCGGACGACGACGTCAGCCGAAATCCTTACATGATCGTCGCTGTCGGCCAGGGCGCGCCGCAAAAAGCGGACGATCGGACGGAATTTTCGCGGCAGCTCTTGGTGACGGCGCCGCTTCCCGCTCTCAAGCTGACGTCAATGGAAACGATCCGCATTCACAATTTTCCGGCGGTCGAAATCCGTGCGCAAGCCAAAGGCCCGCGCGGCGAGGCGCTATCGGTCATTCAATGGGTGCGTTTTGGCGGCACCGGTTTTCTGCGGATTGTCGGCGTCACGCCGAAGGACAAGTGGGATGCGCTTTTCCCGCGCTTCCGTGCCGTGCGCGACGGCGTTGCCCCGCGCGAACATTAGCTGCTCACATCCTGAACGCTACGAGACGGAATCCGGGCCGGGATTGTCGCTGGCGGAGGACTGCGAAGCCTTGGGTGGCGCTTTCGACACGGCAACCAGCGCGGGCCGAAGCACGCGCTCGCCAATTTTGTAGCCCGCCTGAATCACCTGCGCGACCGTCCCGGGCGGCGATGAGCCGTCGGTCACCTCGAACATCGCTTGATGGAAATTGGGGTCGAACTTCTCGCCCAGCGGCGAGAACTTTGTCACGCCGTTTTTTTCCAGCACCTTGAGCAACTCGCGCTCGGTCAGTTCCACGCCTTCGAGCAGCACCTTTGCATTGGCGTCCGTGCTTTCCCGCAGCTCGGGCCCGATCGCCTCGCGCGCGCGGTGCATATTGTCGGCAATCTGCAAGACGTCACGGGCGAAGGATGCGATCCCGTAAAGCCGCGCATCGGTCACCTCGCGCTCCGTCCGCCGGCGCAAGTTCTCCATCTCGGCAAGGGTCCGCAGGTGTTTGTCCTTGAATTCGGCCGCGGCCTCGAGCGCCGCCGTTACCTGCTCGGCGGGCACCATCTCCCCTGACGGAGCTTGCGCCTGGTTATTCAGGTTTTCGGCTACCGAAGCCCCCGCATTATCGCTGGAATCCGCCATCTCTTTTCCGTTCCTTGCATCAATCGCAGGGGATATCAGGGGCGGACCGAAAAAAATCAAGCGTTCCGCGACATGCCCAACATTAGCCCGTCAGCAGCCGGCTCACGACTTTCGCCGTGTAGTCGACCATGGGGATGATACGCGCATAATTAAGCCTCGTCGGCCCGATCACGCCAATGACGCCGACAATCGAGCCCTTGCTGTCGCGGTAAGGAGCGATAATGGTGGAAGATCCGGAAAGCGAAAACAGCTTGTTTTCGGAGCCGATGAAGATGCGTACGCCCTCGCCACGCTCGGCGCGGCCGAGGAGGTCGATGACGCCGCGCTTGGTTTCGAGCGCATCGAACAGCGAGCGAACGCGCTCCAGGTCTTCGAGCGCCTTCAAGTCTTCAAGCAAATTGGCATGGCCGCGCACGATGAGCTGACGCTCGTCGTTTTCTCCGCCCGACCAGCTTGCGAGGCCTGCTGCGACAATTTTCTGGGTCAATTCGTCGAGCGCCGCCTGCCCGGCCGCGAGCGAATGCTCGATCTCCGTGCGCAAGTCGGCAAGCGTCTTGCCGTTGATACGCGCATTGAGAAAATTGCTCGCCTCTGTCAGCGCCGAGGCGGGCAGACCGGCAGGCACGTTGAGGACGCGGTTTTCGACCTGCCCGTCCTCCGCAACCAGCACGGCCAGGGCACGCTCCGGCTCGAGCCGGACAAATTCGATGTGCTTCAACCGCACGTTCGTCTTGGCGGTGAGCACCACCCCGGCCGAGCGCGTCAGCCCCGACAGCATTTGCGAGGCCTCGGTCAGCACGGCCTCGATCGATTTGCCGCCGCCGGAAGCTGCGACCTGCGCCTCGATCGAGCGACGGTCGCTTTCGTTTACGTCGCCCACTTCCATCAGCGCATCGACGAAGAAACGCAGACCCAGTTCGGTCGGCAGCCGGCCCGCCGATGTGTGCGGCGCAAAGATAAGCCCGAGCTGTTCAAGGTCCGACATCACGTTGCGCACAGACGCCGGCGACAGCGTCATCGGCAGGATGCGCGACAGGTTGCGAGAGCCGACCGGCTCGCCGGTCGCCAGATAGCTCTCGACGATATGCCGGAAGATCTCGCGCGAGCGCTCGTTGAGTGCCGCGAGGCTCATCGACGTTGCACCGATCGGGACATCATGAGAGGCCAAGGCTTCGTACTCCTGCTCGGACGAGAATTGACCATTCGCCCGCCCTTGTTCAAGCCGGGCTTATCGGTATGGTGGACGCGATAAAAACACCTATCAAATGGAAGGAATAAGCAATGCGGCCGAGCCGCCGTGAACCCGACGAGCTGCGTGCCGTCTCGCTTGAGCGCGGGGTGGTGAAGTATGCCGAAGGCTCCTGTTTCGTGAAATTCGGCGATACCCATGTCCTCGTGACCGCGAGCCTCGAAGAGCGGTTGCCGCCTTGGCTGAAAGGACAGGGACGCGGCTGGATCACCGCCGAATACGGCATGCTGCCGCGCGCCACGTCCGAACGCACGCGCCGCGAAGCAAGCGCCGGCAAGCAGGGCGGGCGCACCGTCGAAATTCAGCGCTTGATCGGCCGCTCGTTGCGCTCGGTGGTCGATTTGCCTGCGCTTGGCGAGCGGCAGATCACGATCGACTGCGACGTGATCCAGGCAGACGGGGGAACGCGTACGGCCTCCATCACCGGCGCATGGGTTGCACTCTCGGATTGCCTTGCCTGGATGAAGATGCGTGACATGCTGCGTGGCGAGGTCTTGCGCGATCACATCGCGGCGGTCTCTTGCGGCGTCTACAAAAACGTGGCCGTGCTCGATCTCGATTATGCCGAAGATTCGGAGGCCGAAACGGACGCCAATTTCGTCATGACCGGGGGCGGCAATATTGTTGAAATACAGGCGACGGCGGAAAAGACGCCGTTCAGCGAGGACCAGCTCAACGCGCTGCTCGCGCTTGCGCGCAAGGGCATCGGCAAGCTGGTGAACTTGCAAAAAATGGCGGTGATGTAGTTTACCGTCATGGCCGGGCTTGACCCGGCCATCCCGATAAGGGACGCACTGCCTTCCTAAGCGGGATGCCCGGCACAAGGCCGGGCATGACAAGTATTGATGGCTCGACACCTCACCGGCCGCATCGTCATCGCCACGCACAATCCGGGCAAGCTCGAGGAGATGCGCGAGTTGCTCGCGCCTTACGGCATCGAGGCGGAATCTGCATCCGCTCTCGGACTGCCGGAACCGGAGGAAACGGGAAAAACTTTCAAGAACAACGCGCGCATCAAGGCGGTTGCCGCAGCGAAGGCGACGAAGCTGCCGGCGTTTGCCGACGACTCCGGCCTCGTCGTCGATGCCCTCAACGGCGAGCCCGGAATCTATTCGGCGCGGTGGGCGGGACCGGACAAGGATTTTCGTTTCGCAATGAACCGCATCCAGACGCTGCTTATCGAACGCGGCGCGCGCACGGCAGACCAGCGCCGCTGCCATTTCATCGCGGCGCTATGTCTGGCCTGGCCCGACGGCCACACCGAAGATTTCGAGGGTCGCGTCGATGGCGCCGCAGTCTGGCCACCACGCGGCACACGCGGCTTCGGCTACGATCCGTTGTTCCTGCCGGATGGATTCGACCGGACCTTCGGCGAAATGGACGCCGACGAGAAGCACGGCTTGCCCCCGATGGGAAAAGGGGTCTCGCATCGGGCGCGCGCTTTTATGAAATTGGCGGATGCGTGCTTGAAGCAGAGAGATTGATTCGTTTCATCCTGCATCGAATGCCCGACGGTTGAAATTCGTTAAAATTTTAACGATCTATTCGCCATGATAGACGAAATCGCGCTGGCCCGTTCGAGCCACGGCGGCGTATAATCTTAACATGTCGTTAACCAAAAAAGATTCCGCCTTCGGCGTTTATCTGCACTGGCCGTTCTGTCTGTCGAAGTGCCCTTACTGCGACTTCAACAGCCACGTGCGCCACGCCGCGATCGACGAGGCGCGTTATGTGCGGGCGTTCGAGTCCGAAATTGCAGCGACAGCCGCACGCGTTCCAGAGCGCACCGTCTCCACGATTTTTTTCGGCGGCGGCACGCCCTCGCTGATGCAGCC
>DASUKT010000348.1:0-8112 GCA_036278575.1 Pseudolabrys sp.
CACGCTGAACACGCTCTCGTTGTTCGGCTTGGTGCTGGCCGTCGGCATCGTGGTGGACGACGCGATCGTCGTCGTCGAGAACGTCGAGCGTAACATCGCCGCCGGCCTCAATCCGCGCGAAGCGGCGAGAAAGAGCATGGATGAGGTGGGCGCAGCGCTGATCGCGATTGCGCTGGTACTGTCGGCAGTATTTGTGCCCTCGGCCTTCATTACCGGCATATCGGGCCAGTTCTACCGGCAATTCGCACTGACCATCGCAGGCGCGACAGTCATCTCGCTCACGTGCTCGCTGACGCTGTCACCGGCGCTCTGCGCACTTTTGCTCAAGCCGCACGATCAGCAACATCACGGCCGCTGGTGGCAACGGCCGTTCGAGATTTTTTTCGGCGGCTTCAACAAAGGCTTCGACTGGATCGCCACGAATTACGGCAAGCTGACCGCGCGCACCGTGCGCATCGCCGGCGTCATGCTGATCGTTTATGCGGGCGTGCTGGCGTTCGGATTCAACGAATTTCGCAAGACGCCGGTCGGCTTCATTCCGCAGGTCGATGCCGGCTATCTGATAACGGTCGTGCAGTTGCCGCCGGGCGCTTCCCTCGACCGCACCGACGCCGTCAACCGGCGCGTCGTCGAAAAGGCACTGAAAATTCCGGGTATTCTGGGCGCCGTGAACATCGTCGGTTTTTCCGGGGCGACCTTTACCAATGCGCCGAACTCGGGCGCGGTCTTTTTTGTGCTGGCGCCATTTGAGGAGCGCGCCAAGCATCCGGATCAATCCGCCGCCGCGATACAAGCGAAGCTGTTCGCGCAGGTGGCGTCGATTCAGGAAGCGCTCATCGTCGTTGTAACGCCGCCCCCGGTGCGCGGCGTCGGCAACGCCGGCGGTTTCCGCATGATGATCGAGGACCGCGCCGGCCGCGGTCCGGAGGCGCTGCAGGCCGCCGCCTACGCGATGATGGCGCGCGCCGCGAAAACGCCGGGCCTCGAACACGTGTTCTCGCTGTTCGAAACCTCGACGCCACAGCTTTATCTCGACATCGACCGCACCAAGGCGCAACTGCTCGGCGTCAACGTGCAGGACGTTTTCTCGGCTCTGCAGGTCTATCTCGGCTCGTCTTACGTCAACGATTTCAATCTTTTCGGCCGCACCTTCCGCGTCGTCGCACAAGCCGACAGCCAATACCGCAACACGACGCGCGATGTGCTCAACATCCGCGTGCGCAATGCGAGCGGCGAGACGGTGCCGCTCGGCGCGTTCACGACGGTGCGCGACATCTCCGGACCCTATCGCGTGCCGCGCTACAACCTTTATCCGGCGGCCGAACTCGACGGCAATGCCGCAACTGGCTACAGCCAGGGCCAGGCGATTCAGATCATGGAGAAGCTTGCCGCCCAAACGCTGCCCGAGGGCTTTGGGTATGAATGGACGACGCTCGCCTTCCAGCAAATCCGCGGCCGGCAACACGGCGATTTTTGCTTTCGTGCTCGCGGTCGTGTTCGTGTTCCTGGTGCTCGCCGCGCAATTCGAAAGCGTAACGCTGCCGCTTGCGGTGATTCTCATCGTTCCAATGTGTCTCGTCGCCTCGATCGTCGGCGTGGTGCTGCGCGGGCAGGACAACAACATCCTGACGCAAGTCGGCTTCGTCGTGCTGATCGGCCTTGCAGCGAAGAACGCCATCCTGATCGTCGAGTTTGCCAAGCAAATCGAGGATCGGGGCAACGACCGCTTCAAGGCCGCGGTAGAAGCCGCGCGGCTTCGGTTCCGGCCCATCCTGATGACGTCGCTTTCGTTCATCTTCGGCGTGTCGCCATTGGTCTGGGCGGTGGGCGCGGGCGCGGAACTGCGGCAGACGCTCGGCACAGCGGTTTTTTCCGGCATGATCGGCGTCACCGCTTTCGGCCTGATCTTCACGCCGGTATTCTATGTCGTCTCGCGCTGGATGGCGGCGCGGGCGAAAAAGCGGGCGGCGCCTGCGTCGCAGCCCGCGGAGTAACGTTGTGCTGAAAGTGGGGTGACGGCGATGCCCCCGGTCAAGTTCGGTTTCGGACAGGCGGTCACGCGTAAGGAAGACGATCTCCTGTTGCGTGGCAGCGGGCATTACATTGCCGACCTCATTCCGGCCGATGCGCTGCATGCCGCGGTGTTGCGCTCGCCGCATGCGCACGCGCGATTCAGGATAGTCGATCTCAGCAAGACCCGCGCGATTCCCGGCGTGCGGCTGGTCTTGACCGCCGATGACGTCGCCAGTCTCGGCAACATGCCGTGCGAGGGGCTGATCCCGGATGTTTCCATCGACGTTCCGCCTTATCCGGTGCTGGCGGGCCAGATCGTGCGCCATGTCGGCGACGCGATTGCTTTTGTTGTCGCCGATGATGTCGACGCGGCTCAAGACGCCGCCGAATCGATTGCGGTGGAATGGGAGCCGCTGCCGCCTGTCATCGGCGGCAGGGCGGCGCTTGCGCACGGCGCACCACTGGTCTGGGCGGACCGCCCGGAAAATCTTGCTTTCGAAGTCACCATCGGCGATGCGCCAGCAACGCGGGCAGCCTTCGATGCCGCAGCGCACGTTGTCGCTATCGATCTCGTCAACCAGCGGCTCGTCACCAACTACATCGATACGCGCGGCGTCATCGCGGAATACGATGGCGCGCGTTACACACTGACGCTCGGCAGCCAGGGCAGCCACGCTATTCGCGATACTTTGTGCGATGCCGTGCTGCGCATTCCACCGGAGCAGATGCGCGTCGTTACGCCGGATGTGGGCGGCGGTTTCGGCACCAAGCTCTTTCCCTTCCGCGAATATCCGCTGGCGGCTGTCGCCGCCAAACGGCTGCGGCGGCCTGTCGTCTGGCTGTGCAGCCGCAGCGAGCATTTCCTTGCCGACAGCCAGGGCCGCGACAACATTACGACCGCGCGTCTGGCACTCGATGCCAAGGGGCGCTTTCTGGCACTCGACATCGACATTGTCGCCGATATGGGCGCTTACCTCTCGTGCTATGCGCCTTACATTCCTTGGCTTGGCGTCGGCATGGCGCCTGGCCTTTATGACATTCCCGTCTGCCACGTGCGCTTGCGCGGGGCCTACACCAACACGGTGCCGGTCGATGCCTATCGTGGCGCCGGCCGGCCGGAAGCGTCCTACGTCATCGAGCGGCTGGTCGATGCTGCCGCGCACGATCTCGGTATCGCACCCGACGTGCTGCGGCGGCGGAATTTCATTCGCCCGAGCGAGACGCCTTACAAAACGCAGACCGGCAAGGTCTACGACTCCGGCGACTTCGCCGCGCATCTCAAGCGCGCGCAGGAAATCGCGGACTGGAACGGGTTCAAAAAACGTGCGGCCACCTCAAGACGCCTCGGACGTCTGCGCGGTATCGGACTCTCGACCTACATCGAGGGATGCGGCGGCAACGGTCCCGAGACAGCGACGGTGCGGCTCGAGCGTGACGGTGGCATTACCGTCTTGATCGGATCGCAATCGAGCGGGCAGGGGCATGCCACCGCCTTCGCGCAAGTCGTGGCCGATCATCTCGGTTTGCCGCCTGAAAAGGTGCGTGTCGTGCAAGGCGACACCGATCGGATTGCGACCGGCGCCGGCACCGGCGGCTCGAGCTCGATTCCAGTCGGCGGCGTGGCATTGGAAGGCGCAAGCCGCAAGCTGGCGGAGAACATCAAACGGCTGGCCGCGGACGCGCTCGAAGCTGCGCCCGGCGATCTGGAGATCGAAGGCGCCGCCGTGCGCGTCGCCGGCACGGATCGCATGGTATCCTTTGCCGATCTTGCCACACGCGAGGACATTGACCGGGAGCTATTGAACGCGAGCGACAAGTTCGCGCCGGACCTTCCGACATTTCCGAACGGCACTCACCTCGCAGAGGTCGAGGTGGACCCGGATACCGGCGCGGTGACGGTTCTCAATTACGTGGTGGTGGACGACTTCGGCGTGACGCTCAATCCGGCACTGCTCGCGGGCCAGGTGCACGGCGGTGCGGTGCAGGGCATCGGTCAAGCTCTCATGGAGAATACGGTCTACGATCCGGATTCCGGGCAACTGCTGACTGCAAGCCTGATGGATTATCCATTGCCGCGTGCGGCCGACGCTCCGTCCTTCACATTCGAGACGCACAACGTGCCCTGCAAAAACAATCCGCTCGGGATCAAAGGCGCGGGCGAGGCCGGGACCATCGGGTCGTGCCCGGCGGTCATCAATGCGGTTATTGATGCGCTCTGGCGCGCTTACGGCATCCGGCACATCGATATGCCCGCGACACCGGAGCGGATCTGGAATGCGATCCGAGAAGCGCGCAAAGCCGCCGTTTCTTGATCAGGTTCACGGCTTCGTGATCCTGCCCATGGCTGCGGCGTTTTCGCCGCACCCGGAATAAGCCCAAAAAGCTGGTGTTTGTTGAGCATCGGGATAAACCGACCCAACGGGGGAATTTCATGAGACTTGCTACGACCGTGGTGGCCGTTGCCGCCATTGCTATCGGCGTAACGTCTGTGCTCGCACAGCAGGATCCGATTGCCGAACGCCAGAAGCTGATGAAGGCGAACGGCAAGGAGGCCAAGCTCGGCGTTGCCATGACCAAGGGGGAGACCCCGTTCGATCTCGCCAAGGCGAAGAAGATTTTCGTCACCTTCGAGGAGGCGGCGCAAAAGATGCCAGGGCTTTTCCCGGAAAACTCCAAGACCGGCGAGAAGACGACGGCCGCACCGAAAATCTGGGAAGACATGGCTGACTTCAAGGCGAAGTTCGTCAAGCTTGGTCAGGACGCCAAAGCGGCGGAGGCTTCGGTTAAAGATCTGGCGACCTTCAAGACCGCATTTGCCGAAGTCGGCAAGAATTGCGGCGGTTGCCACAAGGTGTACCGCATCAAGAAGAACTGATTTCGCGACGATTGGTGGAGATTTGGGCCGGGCGGCCATCCGATGGGATGCGTCGCCCGGCGGCTTTTCGGGGCTACGGTGAGCGAATAGGATCGCGCGCTATTCGGGAGAATTCATGATGCTGCGCAAGCTGATCGTCGCCGTGGTGGTCGTCATCGTCGTCGCGCTTGGCGTATTCTGGATCCTCACCATTCCGGCCACCGTGTCCGCGAGCGCGCTTCCGCCGCATACGCCCAACCTCACCAATGGCAAGGAAATGTTTTTCGCAGGCGGCTGCGCATCATGTCATGCGACGCCCAAGCAGAAGGACCACACGAAGCTCGGCGGAGGGTTGGCGCTGCGCTCGCCGTTCGGAACGTTCTATGTCCCGAACATTTCGCCGGACAAGGAAGACGGCATCGGTGCCTGGACCGAAGCGCAGTTTGTCACCGCCGTCACCAAAGGCACCTCGCCGCAGGGCCACCATCTTTATCCGGCGTTTCCCTACACGTCGTACGAACGCATGCGCGTTGACGATGTGCGCGATCTCTTCGCCTACATCAAAACCTTGCCGCCGGTCTCCGGCCGCGCGCGCGACCACGAGCTGCCATTCCCGTTCAACATCCGCCGCACCGTTGGAATTTGGAAGCTGCTGTTTCTGGATGGCGCGCCGTTCAAGCCGGACCCAACGAAGTCGGCGGAGTGGAATAGAGGCGCTTACCTCGTCAACGGACCGGGGCATTGCGCCGAGTGTCATTCGCCGCGCAACGCGCTTGGCGCCATCATCCCCGACAAGCGCTTCACCGGCGGACCGAGTCCGGACGGTCAGGGCGGCGTTCCGAACATCACGCAGTTCAAACTGAAGGACTGGAAGGTGTCGGATATCGCCGAGACACTGAAGAGCGGCTTCACGCCGGATGCCGACAGCGTCGGCGGCAGCATGGTTGAGGTGGTGGACAATACATCCAAGCTAACCGATGCCGATCGCGTGGCAATGGCGACTTATATCAAATCGTTGCCTGCGGTTGAGGGCGAAACGCCGCCGAAGAAGACGCAAGACGAGAAGAATGAAGAAGAAAAGCAGGATGACGACAGCAAATAAGCATCAAGCCTGGAACGCCTTGAACGTAATGATCGTGCGTGTGTCCTGAATGCCGGGAATTGTTTGCACCTTTTCATTGACGAAGTGGCCGATGTCCGTGCCGGCCTCGACGTAGAATTTGACCAGAAGGTCGAAGTCGCCCGCGGTCGAGTAGATTTCCGAGGCGATCTCGGATTCGGCAAGCTCGTTGGCAACCTGATAGGACTTGCCCAACTGGCATTTGATCTGCACGAAAAACGGGGTCATTGCCGCCTCCGCATCGCGGCAATGGCGCCGCAAACCTCCGGCAATCCAGCAAAAACAGCGCAGTCATGCAAGGCGCTCTTGCGCTGGCGCAGAGCGCGGACTAGGTATTTTGCAGCAATCTCGTGGGGTGTCCGGCATCAGCCGGGCTGAGAGGCTTTTGGAAGCCAACCCAACGAACCTGATCCGGGTCATGCCGGCGGAGGGAGAAGAGATGCACGCTCCTGACAGTTCACGGCCCGCCGAGCTGCCGCGCGTTGCGGCAGATGTGCTGGCGCGCCTGCGCGCCCGCGCGCCGCGCGTGCATTGCATCACCAACGGCGTGGCGCAGAATTTCACGGCCAACGTGCTGCTTGCGGCCGGCGCCGTGCCGTCGATGACGATCTCGCCGGAGGAGATCGCGCAATTCGTCACCGGCGCCGATGCGCTGCTGGTCAACCTGGGCACATTCGACCGCGAGCGGCGCGAGGCGGTGGAGATTGCGGTGGCGGCGGCTTCGCAAGCCGGCAAGCGGTGGGTGCTCGACCCGGTGTTCGTCGATCGCGCGCCGAAGCGCGCCGAATTCGCGCGCATGTTGATGAAGAAGGGTCCGGCGGCCTTGCGTCTCAATCAAGCGGAATTCTCGGCGCTGTCCGGCGCGCGCCACGATCGTGAAGTGCTGACGGCTTATGCGCGCGCTCAATCCGTCGTTGTCGCCCTTTCAGGCCAGACCGATCTCGTCGCCGATGGTGCGCGCATCGTGACGATTTCGAACGGCGATTCGTTGATGGCGCGCGTGACGGCCATGGGCTGCGCGGCTTCCGCGCTCGTTGCCGCCTGTCTCGCGGTTGAAGACGACGGGTGGTACGCCTGCGCTGCTGCGCTGTTGATCCTGGGGGTGGCGGGCGAAATTGCCGCCGAGCAGGCGAAAGGGCCCGGAAGTTTCGCAGCCGCGATCCTCGACGCGTTGTTCAATCTCGACAGCAAGGCGCTCATCGAGCGCGCCAAGGTGTCCTGATGGCTGTCGACGTACGCCTTTATGCCATTGCCGATCCGGAGCACACCGGCGGCCGCGATCTCGCCGACCTTGGCGCTCAATTCGCGTCCGGCGGCGCGACGCTGGTGCAGTTGCGCGACAAGAAAGGCGAGACGCGCGAGATGATCGAGCGCGCGCGGGCGCTCATGCATGCGCTTGCACCGCTGCACGTGCCGCTGCTGATCAACGACCGCGTCGACGTTGCGCTCGCCGTCAAAGCCGCCGGTGTGCACATCGGGCAGGACGATATGCCGGCCGCGGACGCGCGGCGGCTACTTGGCCCTCGGGCAATCATTGGACTGAGCGTGAAGACGCTGGAGCAGGGAGCCATCGCGCCGCTCGAGCATCTCGATTACGTGGCCATCGGCGGCGTGTTTGCGACGACGTCAAAGGACAATACATCGGCGCCGATCGGATTGGGCGGCCTATGCGCCGTTGCGCGCGCCATTCGCACGCGTGCGTCGAATTTCCCCATCTGCGCCATCGCCGGCATCAACGAAAGCAATGCCGCGAGTGTGATTGAATCAGGCGCCGACGGCGTTTCGGTGATTTCGGCTTTGTCGCTTGCGAGCGATCCACATGCGGCAACGCAGAGGTTGCGCGCGATTGTTGACGGCGCGCTGGCCAAGCGAGGCCGAGCATGACCGCGATCGCTGTCACCATTGCCGGGTCGGACTCGGGCGGCGGCGCCGGTATCCAGGCCGATCTCAAGACGTTTGCGGCACTCGGCGTTTACGGGGCGTCGGTCGTTACGGCGCTAACCGCGCAGAACACGCGCGGCGTCACCGGCATTCATGATGTGCCGCCGGATTTCGTCGCGGCGCAGATGGATGCGGTGTTTTCCGATCTGGAAGCGGACGCGGTCAAGATCGGCATGTTGTCGAA
>DASUKT010000349.1:0-2391 GCA_036278575.1 Pseudolabrys sp.
CCGCTTTATGAATCCATGGCGCTGCTCGGCGGTGAGGGCTATCCGATCCGTCTCGGCTGGCTCAATGCGATGTAGGCGCCGCGATGAACATCGCGCGGTGGCTTGAGAGTACCGGCAAGGCTTATCCGAATCTGCCGGCTATCGGGCTGGGCAATCGCGTCGAGCACGACTACGGCGCGCTGGCAGGTCGCGTAGCGCGGATTGCCGGTGCGTTGCGCAACGAATTGTCGCTTGAGACGGGGGATCGCGTCGCCATCGTTGCGCGCAACTGTTCCGAATATATCGAACTGCTGTTTGCCATCTGGCATGCCGGACTTGCCGCGGTGCCGGCGAACGCGAAGCTGCATGGCGCCGAGCTCGGTTACATTATCGAGCACTCGGGCGCACGCGTGTGCTTTGCGTCGAGCGGGATCGACGACGCGATCGCGCCGTTCGCGCCTAAATGTCTCGAGCATCTCATCCGCATTGGCAGTCCGCGCTATCGATCGTTGCTTGATGCCGATGCAATCGCGCTTGTGCCCCGCGCGCCGGACGATCTCGCCTGGCTCTTTTACACATCGGGCACGACCGGCCGCCCGAAAGGCGCGATGCTCAGCCATCGCTCGCTGAAAGAGGCAACCTACGCCTATGCCGCCGAAGTCGATCCGGTCAGTCCCGGCGATGCGATCCTGCACGGCGCGCCGATGAGCCACGGTTCCGGCATTTACATCATGGCGCATGTCGCGCTTGGCGGGATCAACGTTGTACCGGAATCGGGCGGCTTCGAGCCCGACGAAATCTTTGCGCTCATTTCGCGCTGGCCGCGCGCGTCGATGTTTGCCGCGCCGACGATGATCAAGCGGCTGGTTGACAGTCGCGCCGACTGCGATGCGAAGCATATCCGGACGCTGATCTGGGGCGGCGCGCCGATGTATGTCGAGGACGCGCTGAAGGCGCTCGATCGCTTCGGGCCTTGTCTCGCGCAAATCTATGGCCAGGGCGAGTGCCCGATGACGATTACCGCGCTTTCGAAGCACGACATCGCCGACCGTGACCATCCGCGCTGGCGCGCGCGGCTCGGCTCCGCCGGACGGCCTTATTCATGCGTGGAAGTCATCGTGGCCGGCGAAAATCGGCGGGCGCTTGCCGTTGGCGAAACGGGCGAAATCCTCTGCGGCGGCGATGTCCTGATGACCGGCTACTGGGACAATGTGCAGGCCAGCGCCGACGCGCTCAAAGGCGGATTTCTGCATACCGGGGACATAGGCGCGTTCGATGACGACGGCTATCTCACGCTGAAGGACCGCTCCAAAGACCTCATTATTTCAGGTGGCGCCAATATCTACCCGCGCGAAGTCGAAGAGGTCCTGCTGACGCACGAAAGGGTCCGCGAAGTTTCGGTCATCGGCCGCCCGGACCCCGAATGGGGCGAGATCGTCGTGGCGTATGTGACAGGTGATGCCGAGGTGGCGGAACTGGATGCGCTTTGCCTCTCGCGTATCGCGCGTTTCAAGCGGCCGAAGGACTATGTATTTGTCGATGCCTTGCCGAAAAACAATTATGGCAAAATCCTCAAGACCGAGCTGCGTGCCCGCGATGCCGAACGCACAAAGAAGAATGCGTGATCGGCGGTAGTCTTGATGCTATCCTCCAGCCGAAGCGTTGTGCGGAACAGTTACGTGAACGATAACGTCAAGAAAGCCTCGGCAAAATTTTGCCCGATCTGCGGCAAACCCTCGGACGAGAAATTACGCCCGTTCTGCTCAAAACGCTGCGCGGATGTCGATCTTAATCGCTGGCTGTCCGGCTCTTATGCCATTCCCGTGAAAGAAGCGGAGGACGAAGATGGCGAGCGCGAGACGCCGAAACCACCGGACGATGCGGCATGAACGCACCCGTTAACAGGCCTGTCTGGCCGGATGAGATATTTGCCGCGCTCCGGCACGCGGACATTCGCCAGGTCGGCTACGTGCCCGACGCCGGCCATTCGCGGCTGATCGAGCGCTGCCGCGCCGACGACAAAATCCGCGCGGTTGCATTGACGACCGAAGAAGAAGGCGTCGCGCTTGCCGCCGGCGCGTGGCTCGGCGGCGAGCGATGCGTTCTGCTGATGCAATCGAGCGGCGTCGGCAATTGCATCAACATGCTGTCGCTCATCCGCACCTGCAAATTTCCGATGCTGATGCTGGTGACGATGCGCGGCGAATGGGAAGAGTTCAATCCGTGGCAGGTGCCGATGGGCTCCATTGTCGAGCCGGTGCTCAAGTTATGCGACGCGGAGGTGCATCGCGTGCGCAAGCCGGAGGAAGTTGCGCCGACTGTCGAGCGCGCGTTGCAACAGGCGTTCGATCAAAGCCGCATCGTTGCGGTACTCTTGTCGCAGGAGCTGATCGGTAAGAAAGTGTGGACCAA
>DASUKT010000350.1:0-7633 GCA_036278575.1 Pseudolabrys sp.
CGTTCCGCCGGTGCGGAGCAGCCGTGCCGCCGCTTCGATCCAGATCGTCAGCGTATCTGCTGCTGTCGAGTGCGCGAGCCGCCTGCCGGCATCCGGCGACACGTTCTGCCGCGCCGGATCGTTGAAGGGCGGATTCATCAAAACGCGGTCGGCGCTGCCGGCCGCAAGATCGAGACGAGCAACGTCGGCAACGACCGCATTCACGCGATCGCCGCATCCGTTCGTCGCCGCATTCTCCGCAGCCAGTCGTGCGAGCAGCGGATCGACCTCGACCAGCGTGACGCTCAGCCGCTCCACGCGCGACGCCAAGGCCAGTCCCGCGGCGCCGACGCCGGCGCCAAGCTCGACGGCGTGTTCGCCGGGATAGGCCGGGGTCGCTGCCGCCAGCAGAATGGCGTCATGCCCGAAGCGGTGTCCTTTGCGCGGCTGCCGCAGCCGCAGCCGGCCGCCGAGCACGGCATCCTCCGTGAACGCCAGCGCGCCGTCCTCAGTCGTCATCGGGACGAAGTTCGTGGCCCAATCCGGCGTCTTCCAGCAGTTGCCGGGCGCGCAGTTCATATCCCTCGTGCACCAGCACACGACGCGGGATGACGCCAAGCGAGCCTTCGAGCACGCTCATGTTCTGGTCCAGGATCATGTTGCGGATGCCCGCCGCATCGAGCAACGCCACCACCGCCGAAACGAGCACGGCATCGTTGGTGCGCAGGATTTCACGCATGGTCAGCCCCGGCGCCCGGCGGGGAGAGCGCCGGACATTTCAATAAAGTCCCCCGTAAACAGCTTCTTCCCAACCATCGATATCCTGCCCACCATTCGCGTACAGCTGCCCGGACCGGACCGCCCTTGCCCCCATACGATAGCGTTTCTATTCTCGCGCGTCCTCGGGTCCGTTGGAGAATCGTTCGTGGCCGTCGTCGTCCCTTTTGAGAGTCCGTCCTCCGCGACGGTTGAGCGTCTCTCCGCGCTGGTCGCGCCGGATATGGCTCGCGTCAATACGACCATCGTCGCGCGCACCGGCTCCGACGTGACCATGATCCCGGAAGTCGCCAACCACTTGATCGCATCGGGCGGCAAGCGGCTTCGCCCGATGCTGACGTTGGCGATGGCGCGGCTTGCCGGTTATGCAGACGACGGCCACATCAACTTTGCCGCCGCGGTCGAGTTCATGCACACGGCCACTTTGCTGCACGACGACGTGGTCGATGAAAGCGACATGCGCCGGGGCAAGCTCGCCGCGCGTATGCTCTGGGGCAACGAAGCGAGCGTGCTGGTCGGCGACTTCCTGCTCGGCCAGGCCTTCAAGATGATGGTCGAGGTCGGCAATCTGCGCGCGCTGGAAATTCTTTCGTCCGCCGCCGCCGTGATCGCCGAAGGCGAAGTAATGCAGCTGTCCGCAGCCAAGAATACCGCGACGACCGAGGACGAATATTTAGCCGTGATCCGCGCCAAGACCGCCGAGTTGTTTGCCGCCGCTTGCGAGGTCGGGCCGGCATTGGCCGGAAGCGGAAAAGCCGAGCAGGCGGCGTGCCGCTCGTTCGGCATGAATCTCGGCATTGCCTTTCAGCTTATCGACGACGCGCTCGACTACGGAGGCAAATCGGCCAAGCTCGGCAAGAACGTCGGCGACGATTTCCGCGAGGGCAAGATCACGCTGCCGGTCGTGCTGTCATTTCGACGCGGAACGGAAAGCGAGCGCGCGTTCTGGAATCGCACGCTCAGCCAGGGCGAGGTCCGTGACGGCGATCTCGATACGGCGATCGCGCTGATGGTCAAGTATCGCGCGCTTGAGGACACGGTCGGCCGCGCGCAGCACTATGGCGCGATCGCCAAGGACGCGCTCGCGCTCGAGCCTGAATCGCCGATCAAGCAGGCGCTGGAAGAAACGGTCGAGTTCTGCATCGCGCGCGCGCATTAGAGTCGCAGCTAATATCGATCCGTATATCCCTGGCTTGGATCGCGCGTCAGCGTCGCGCGCACGTGTTGGTCGGGATCCTCTCCGACGTAATCGCCGCCTGAATAGACCGGCGGCGAGCATCCGTTCCACTCAGGCTTCGGGCGCGCGCCGAACAGCCACGCAGCGATCGACGGCTGGATCGCAGCATCGCGGCAATATTCACGCGTGTAATACTTCCACGGTTTCTTGTGTTTCGGCGACGCGGCGTCGGAAGCACCCGCGCCAATCAGCAGCGCACCCGCCACCCCTGCTGCGATCCATCGAAACTTCATGATCTGCTCCCTTAGCCGCCGTCCTTACTGTTCCGCTCGAAAGTATCGGATTTCAAGTCTCATCGAGATGGTTCGGGGCCAGAACGGCCGCCTGGACCCACCAATCCTCGCGCAGGCCCGCAAGTTTGCGCGCCGCCGTCTGCGCCTCGCCTTCCGTTTCAAACAGGCCAA
The DNA here is from genome assembly GCA_036278575.1 of Pseudolabrys sp. Classification (GTDB taxonomy): domain Bacteria; phylum Pseudomonadota; class Alphaproteobacteria; order Rhizobiales; family Xanthobacteraceae; genus Pseudolabrys. The sequence goes on from DASUKT010000350.1 coordinate 2,398, forward strand.
AACAAGTTGCGCCCGAGCCGGACATGCGTGCCAACCTGCAGCCGGGCAATCCGCGCAATGCCACGAGTACGTCGGCGATCACGGGTGCGCACGCGATAGCAGCCCGATTGAGATCGTTACCGTAAGCGGCGAGGAAATCGACGAGCGGCTCAAATCCGGACGGCGGATCGAGCAGATATTTCCGCGTGCGATCCGCCGGCTCGAACGCAGCGAACACGTCGCGCGTCGAAACCGCCACACGCGGATTGGCCAGCAGCGCCGGCAGAGGCGTCAACTTGATGGGCTCATAAAGTACGTCACCGATGCCCGCCATGACGCGCGTTTTCGGATCGAGGCACACCGGCACGTCGGCGCCGACGAGACCGGCGGCCCTCCGAACGTCCTGATCGTCAAGCGCAAGATCGTTGGCGCGCGCGAGCAGGCGTAGCGCCGCGGCGGCATCTGCGGATCCGCCGCCAAGCCCGGCCGCGGCGGGGATTTGCTTGCGGAGCGTGAAACGTCCGGTCTTCAATTTCGGAGCCCGCTCCGCCAAAGCCCGCGCCGCTTTGAGAACCAGATTGTTGTCTTGGGGGCCCGCCGTTTCGGCAAAGGTGCCGGAGACGTCGATCGCCAATGGAGCGTTTAGATCGAGCTCAAGCGTGTCCGCCAAGTCGGCGAATGCGACGAGGCTTTCGAGCTCGTGCAAGCCGTCCTCGCGTCGCCCGAGCACGCGCAACGTGAGATTGATCTTGGCCGGGGCCTTGTCGATCAGCGGCTCGTGCACGCGGCGAAGGCCTTAACCGCCGTCGCCACCCTTCTTCGCCGCCCGCGCCTGAGATGAAGTCTCATCCGGCAATCCGGATTTCAACTTGGCTTCGATCTTCGGCAAATCTGCCGGATCCGGCTTCAGGTCGCGCGCATGCGCCCACTGGAATTTGGCTTCGAGCGTGCGTCCGACGCGCCAGTAAGCGTCGCCGAGATGATCGTTGATGGTCGGATCCTCGGGCTTGAGCTCGATCGCGTGCTCGAGTTGTTTCACCGCCTGGCCGTAATTGCCGAGCTTGTAATAAGCCCAGCCAAGCGAATCGACGATGTAGCCGTCGTCCGGGCGCTGCTGGACGGCGCGCTCAATCATCTTCATGCCTTCGTCGAGATTGACTCCCTGGTCGACCCACGAATAGCCGAGATAGTTCAGCACTTGCGGCTGATCGGGATAGAGTTCGAGCGCCTTCTTGAGATCGGCTTCCGCCTTCGGCCATTGCTTCGAACGCTCGTAGCAAATGCCCCGGAAGTAAAAGATCACCCAGTTCGGCTTCGTCGGCTGCCCGATGACGGTGATGCCTTTGGAATAGACATCCGCGCATTCGGAAAACTTCTTGTGCCCGCGCAGGATGTTGCCGAGCGCCATAATCGCTTCGATATCGTCGGCATGCGCGGCGATCAGCGTCTTGAGATGCTTCTCCGCCTCATCCGCCTTGTCGAGCGTGTCGAGATTGGCCGCCATCTGGATCAAGGCGTTGCGATGCAGCGGCGAGTTTTCCGGAACGCGCTCGTAAACCTTGATCGCCAGCTCCGGCTTTTTCATCGTCTCGTAAAGGTCGGCAAGCGACAGCAGTGCGAGCGGATGTTTTGGAGCGAGGTAGAGCGAAAGTTGGAGGTAGACCAGCCCAAGATCTTCGCCGCCGCGGCGACCCAGCGAGGCGCCGAGTCCGTACAGAGCCTCCGCCGCTCCGGCTTGGGCATTCGCAACCAGTGGCCGCAGCTTGCCGCCGCTCTTGATCTTGGCGATCGCGTCGTCGATCAGCGGATGATGCGGCAGCAGCTTGTCGAAGGCTTGATAAACCGTCAGCGCTTCGTCCTTGGACTTGTTGCGGGACAGCCAGCTTCCGTAGGCCTCGACCACGCGCAACGCGGACGGGTCGAGCTTGTAGGCTTGCTCGAAACGCTTGCCGGCCTGCTTCTTTCGGCCGGCCAGATCGAGGATCATGCCGGCGTGCAGGTCCTTGAAAATTGTGTACCAGTCGGGTCCGGTAAGCCGATCGATAGTGTTGATCGCATCCCTCTCGTCGCCGGCACCATACATCGCCCATGCTGTGAGAAGCGTAGCGGTCAAATCGGTGATCGGCCCGCGTACGGATTTTGCGAAGTCATGCCGCGCCGAAGAATAATGCTTCTGCTTGATTTCGCGCACGCCCAGCACCAGGCGGGAAACCTTGTCGCTCTTGTCGTTCTCGAGAACGCGTGATGCGTAGCTCACAGCGTCTTCGACGTCGCCGCCCACCAGCAGCGAGAGAAAAGTGCGATCGAGCAATTCCGCATTTTTTGGATCGTGCCGGAGCGCTGCCCGGTAGAAGGCCGCCGCCGCCGCCGCATCCCGCTGCTGCCCCGCATAACGCGCGGCGAGGTAACTGCCCGCTGCCGTCATTCCGGCCAGATCGCGCGCATTCGGCGTCTGCGCGCAGAGTGCCGGCGGCATGGCCATAACGGAAATCGCAAGCGCGGCGCTGGCCACGCACCGGAACAGATTCGAAGAGGTCACGAGCGGTGCTCCATGGGACGGCGCGGCGAATATATTCGCGTTCGCCGTCGGTGTTAGGCCGAGAATGGACTTTTTGCGCCTGGGTCGCAAGAACAGAACGGCAAGCGCGCGCGGGCGAGGTTGAAAACGCCGATGTGGCAGGATCGTGGCCGATCACAAGAGCTTACATCACATGTTCGGGTAATTCGGCCCGCCGCCGCCCTCGGGCGGAACCCATGTAATGTTCTGATTCGGGTCTTTGATGTCACAGGTTTTGCAATGGACGCAATTCTGCGCGTTGATGACGAACATGGGGGCTCCGCCCTGCTCCACCCATTCATAGACTCCGGCGGGGCAATAGCGCGCTGAAGGGCCGGCGAAGCGGTCGTGCTCGGAGGATTTTTGCAAGCCCATATCTGCAACGCGCAGATGGACGGGCTGATCTTCCTCGTGATTGGTATTGGAAAGGAATACCGACGACAGCCGGTCGAATGTCAGCGTGCCGTCCGGTTTCGGATAAGCGATCGGCGTGCATTCGGAGGCCGGCTTGAGGGTCGCGTAATCGGGCTTGCCGTGACGAAGCGTGCCGAACAGCGGCACGCCAAGCGTGTTCGCCCACATGTCGAGTCCGCCGAGCGCGATGCCGGCAAACGTGCCGAGCTTCGACCATAGCGGCTTGGCGTTGCGCACGCGCCAGAGATCGCGGCCGATTGCCGAGCCGCGCCACGCCTCATCGTAAGCCGTGAGCTCGTCGTGCGCGCGTCCCGCCCCCAACGCGGCGGCAACCTGCTCGGCGGCGAGCATGCCGGAGAGCATCGCGTTGTGGCTGCCCTTGATGCGCGGCACGTTCATGAAACCGGCATCGCAGCCGATCAGCGCGCCGCCGGGAAACGCGAGCTTCGGCACCGATTGATAGCCGCCCTCGGTGAGGGCGCGCGCGCCGTAAGCAAGCCGCTTGCCGCCGGCAAATGTGTTGCGCACCAGCGGATGCGTCTTGAAGTGCTGGAATTCTTCATACGGCGACAGATACGGATTCGAATAATTGAGATGGACGACAAAACCGACCGAAACGAGATTGTCATCGAAGTGATAGAGAAACGATCCGCCGCCGGTTGAATTGTCGAGCGGCCAGCCGAACGTGTGTTGCACGAGACCTTTGCGGTGCTTGTCGGGTGCGACCTGCCACAGTTCCTTCAGGCCAAGCCCGAACTTCTGCGGCTCGCGCCCCTCTGCCAGCTTGAAACGCGCAATCAGTTGCTTGCCGAGATTGCCGCGCGCGCCTTCGGCAAAGAGCGTGTATTTCGCCCGCAATTCCATGCCGCGGGTGAAATTGTCCTTCGGCTCGCCGTTCTTGCCGACACCCATATCGCCGGTGGCGACGCCGACAACCGCATCGTTACCATCGTAGAGAACTTCGGCCGCGGCAAAGCCGGGATAGATTTCCACGCCGAGCGCTTCAGCTTTTGTTGCAAGCCAGCGGCACACGTCTCCAAGCGACACGATGAAGTTGCCGTGATTGCTCATCAGCGGCGGCATGACGAAGTTGGGCAACCGGACTGCGCCGCTCGAGCCGAGCCAGTAAAACCGGTCGTCGGTCACTTCAGTCTTGATTGGCGTATCCTCGCCCCGCCAGTCGGGCAGCAAACGGTCAAGCCCGATCGGGTCGATCACCGCGCCGGACAGAATATGCGCGCCGACTTCGGAACCCTTCTCCACCACGACGACGGAAATGTCCGGGCTGATCTGCTTGATGCGGATCGCAGCCGCCAGCCCGGCCGGACCCGCACCGACGATCACGACATCGAATTCCATTGCCTCGCGGGCGGGCAGATCGGCCATGAAGAACTCCTCCGATCCTTCATTGTCCACTTTTGTGCAGAGCCGGCAATCGCGTCCGTGGTAAGGTCGGCCATGATCCCAACCTCTGAAAAGACGGCCCGCGAACTGCTCGACTTCTATATGGAAGCGGGCGTGGACGCGATCATGGGCGAGGAGGCGATCGATCGATTTGCGCATTCTCTTTTACCTCCCCCTGAAAGGGGGAGGTCGGCGAGCGAAGCTCGCCGGGTGGGGGTCGATGAAAAACCGAAAGCTGACCCCACCCGGTCCGCGTTTCACGCGGACCACCCTCCCCTTTCAGGGGAGGGAAAAAATTTGCTTGCGCCCGATGCGGCCACGATGGCAGCGCGCGAAGCCGCGCGCAGCGCCAGGACACTCGATGAACTGCGCGCGATCCTCCACGCGTTCGATGGCTGCGCGCTTAAACCGTCTGCGACGCAGCTTGTTTTTGCCGATGGTAATCCTGAATCACGCCTGATGCTGGTCGGTGAAGCGCCGGGCCGCGACGAAGACATCGAAGGACTGCCTTTCGTCGGCCGCTCGGGCAAGCTGCTCGACCGCATACTTGCCGCCATCGGGCTCGATCGCACCAGTGTCTATATTGCCAACATTGTGCCCTGGCGACCGCCGGGCAACCGCACGCCGACGCCGCAGGAATCGCAAATCTGCCTCCCCTTCATCCTGCGCCAGATCGAGCTTGCCGATCCCGATGTTCTCGTCTGCCTCGGCGGGCCGTCCGCACAGACTCTGCTCGGCATTAAGGAAGGGATTACACGCACGCGTGGGCGCTGGTTCACGTTCAACACCGGAACGCGCGACATCCGCGCCATGCCGACGTTTCATCCGGCTTTTCTGCTGCGCAGCCCGCTGCAAAAGCGGTTCGCATGGCGCGACTTCCTG
>DASUKT010000351.1:0-2517 GCA_036278575.1 Pseudolabrys sp.
GCCGATCCGGCCGTCATCCTGAGGCGCGAGGGCGAAGCCCGAGCCTCGAAGGAGACGGCCGGCCCGGTGAACGGGTCGTCATCCTTCGAGGGCGGTCTGCGACCGCCACCTCAGGATGACGGACGCGGCGCTGCGGCTTTCTTCGACACCGTCGAGCACACGCTCGAGCGCCTATGCGAGGGCGGCATCTACGATCATCTCGGCGGCGGCTTTTCGCGTTACTCGGTCGACGAGCGCTGGCTGGTGCCGCATTTCGAGAAGATGCTTTACGACAATGCGCAGCTGCTTGAATTGCTGGCGCTCGCTTATGCGCGAAGCGGCAAGGCGTTGTTCAAGCACCGCGCGCGGGAAACGGTTGGCTGGCTCAAGCGCGGGATGCTGATGCAAGAGGGCGCATTTGCCGCTTCGCTCGATGCCGATTCGGAAGGCGAGGAGGGAAAGTTTTACGTCTGGTCGAAGGCCGAGATCGACGCGATGCTTGGAAAGGAAGACGTGGAATTTTTCGCGCATCACTACGACGTGACCGATGCCGGCAACTTCGAGGGCCACAATATCCTGAACCGCCTCACGCGGCGCGAACGCAGCGAAGCTGATGAAGCGCGGCTTGCCGGCATGCGGGAGAAACTTCTGGCCGCGCGCGGCAAGCGCGTACGGCCCGCACTCGACGACAAGGTGCTCGCCGACTGGAATGGGCTAATGATCGCCGCACTCGTCAACGCGGGCGTCATGCTCGACGAGCCGGCGTGGATTGCGCTTGCCGCGCAGGCGTTCGACTTTATTGCGCGCGCGATGACGCGGGATGGCGCGCTCGGCCACTCCTGGCGCGCAGGCCAATTGCTGGTGCCGGGCCTCGCCTCCGATTACGCCGCGATGATCCGCGCCGCGCTTGCGCTTTACGAAGCGGGCGGAACGCGCGGCTATCTCGACCGGGCGCTGAGCTGGCAGCAGCTTCTCGATCGCCACCACGCCAACGCCGGGAACGGCGGCTATTATCTCACTTCCGAGCAGGCCACCGACCTGGTGGTGCGGCCGCATTCGACCGCGGACGACGCAACGCCGAACGCCAACTCGCTCGCGGCGAAAAATCTGCTGCGGCTCGCGGTGTTCACCGGCAACGACGAATGGCGCGCGAAAGCGGACCGTCTGATCGAGGGTGTGTTGTCGGCCGCCGCCGACAATCTGTTCACGCATGTCGGGCTGCTCAATGCGCTCGATCTGCGCCTGCGTGCGGCCGAGATCGTCGTCACCGGAAGCGACGCCGGCCGCTTCGCCGCCGCCGCGCTGAAGCTTCCTTATCTCGACCGCATCGTGCTGCGCGCGACCTCAACTGAAGCCCTGCCGCCCAGCCATCCGGCGCAGGCAAAGCTTGCCGCAACGGCGGAGACGGCGGCTTTCGTTTGTGTGGGCGAGCGGTGCTCGCTGCCGGTCAATCATGCAAACGAGATCGCGGCTGCGGTTGCCGGGATGCGCTTACAAAGTTGATAGCGCCGTCACTTAGTCTTGCGAGTTACGCCGCACGTACCAGGCGTTCAGCCGGGTGACCAGAACCAACATGATAACGCTTTCAACCATCGCCCATACGAGGGTCGTATCGTGGTCCCAGCCTAAATGTTTGACGCCGTATACGGCAGGCAGCACGATAAGTAAATTCAGTACCATAGTCGCAACCACAACCGGCCACATGAACGGACGCATCCGGTTGCGTTCTCGTTCTTCTTTGTACTGCCGGCGCCTTTCGGCCGCGCCCGGCGGAAAACAGACCCCAAGGGTGATCTTATTAAAGAGCAGAACGATGCCGAATGTCGCCGCCAACAACGACCAGCCGGCTAATAGTGTCCAGCGCTCCCATTTATGAAACGGCGAAAAGTGCCCTGCCTCCAGCACTACATAGGCTGAAAGAAATCCAACCATGGCGATGGCATTACGCACCTTGTTGCGTTTCATGAGGCCGAGAATGACGGGAGCAGGTAATTAAAACGTGATAGGAAAACGCTAAATCGTCACTGCTCTTCGATACTTGAACTTTACACTTAGCGGGCTGTTTTCGCGTGGGCGGGATGGATAAACATCCGTACTGCGCTATAAAATTCATTGACTCCCGCCGGGGGCGGCAGAATCGGAGAAACGAATGCGTCTCATCATTCCGCTTGCGGCCTTGCTCGCGCTTTCCTTTGCTTCCACGTCCGCCAGCGCCGAAGAATGGTGCGGCTTCCACGACAAGGCCGGCGCCATGGTGCGCTGTGGCTTTTCCAGCTTGCAGGAGTGCAAGGAGAAGCTGGAGAGCAAGACCAAGGACACCAAAGACATCGTCTGCTTGCCGAGCCCGTCGTTTGCGGACAACAAGCGGCGTGATGCCGGCTCGCTGCCGGCCGGAGCCTAGGTCACATACCCATAAAGGGGATTCCCAATTTTGGCGAACCGTGATTCAACCTTCCAACTCTGGAGGTTTGGATGGCTCGCTTTGATTTGACGGACTTCGAATGGTCGGTGATTGCGCCGCTACTGCCGGACAAGGTG
>DASUKT010000352.1:0-5977 GCA_036278575.1 Pseudolabrys sp.
GGAAATCCGCAAAAAGATCGGCCGCCCGTTCTGGCTCGATACCGTCGGCAAGTCCGCGCTGGTGGAAATCCGCATTCAGCTCAACAACGCGGTGATGCGCGTGTTCGCGCGGCGCAGCGCGGCCTATGCGTCCAATTCCGAGATTTTTCTGCTCTGGATGGTCGGCACCTCGGTCGTGCTGCTGACCGTCGCGATCATCTTTTTGCGCAACCAGATCAGGCCGATCTTGCGGCTCGCCGATGCGGCCGAAAGCTTCGGCAAGGGCCGCGATGTCGCCAATTTCCGTCCGCGCGGCGCGCGCGAAGTGAGACGCGCCGCGCAAGCGTTCATCGAAATGAAAGCGCGCGTCGAACGCACCATCGAGCAGCGTACGGCGATGCTCGCCGGCGTGTCGCACGATCTGCGGACGGTGCTCACGCGCTTCAAGCTCGAACTGGCGCTGATCGGCGACAGCCAGGAAGCCGGCGCGATGAAGAAGGACGTCGATGAGATGGTGCGCATGCTCGAAGCCTATCTTGCCTTCGCGCGCGGCGATTTCGGTGAGCAGTCTGCGCCGACCGACATGGAAGCTTTCCTCAACGAGCTGAAGGACGACGCCGAGCGCCACGGCCATAAGGCAAGCGTGGTCTTTCACGGGCCGCCTGTTGTCACCGTACGGCCGGCGGCGTTCAAGCGTTGTCTCGCCAACCTGGTATCGAACGCCGCGCGCTTTGCGCGCTCGATCTCGATCACCGGCCATCGCGATCACCGCTGGTTGACGGTGACGATCGACGACGACGGGCCCGGCATTCCCGCGCACATGCGCGAGGAAGTGTTCAAGCCGTTTTTGCGGCTGGACGATGCGCGCAATCAGGACGAGGGCGGCACCGGCCTGGGCCTGGCGATCGCACGCGATATCGCGCGCTCGCACGGCGGTGACATCATGCTGGGCGATTGTCCGCTCGGTGGACTGCGCGCCACCGTAAGAGTGCCGGTCTGATTACGCTGCCTCGGCTTCTTCCTCGTCGCGGCGCCGGCGACGCCGGCGTGGTCCGCGCACGATGCAGCGCGGAATGGCGCAAAGATCGTTCAGGAATCCGGCCCAGCGTTCGCCGCTGGCAAGACCGCGGTCGAGCGCCGCCATTGTCCGGCTGAGATCCGGTTCGTCGTCGTCGAGCCACACGTCGAGCACACGCGCATACATCAGCGCAGTGCCCTGTGCGCGCAGTGCGCCCATCGGACCGGATGCGCCGATATTGGCCGCGGTCAGCATCCATTGCTGTGAACGGACCGCCATCGTGTTCAGCGCCAGCGCGAGGCCGGGATTGCGCCGCGCCGAGCGCATCAGCGAAGCCACCGCATCTTTATGCGGCGCGAGCGCTTCGATCCGGCGCATCAAAACGTCCAGCAGGCGCTCGCGCGGCGGCTCCTCCGCCATGTCGGCATCGGTGCCAGCGAGAACCGCGCGATCGATCTCCTTGATATGCGCAGCGAGAATGGCCAGCGTCGAGCCGAACGCGCCGCGCAACTGCACGAGCGAGAGACCGGCGCGGTCGGCAATGTCGGCAAGGCCGATCCGCTCGAACGGCCGCTCGGCAAGCAGCGACATGAATGCGGCGATTGCCTTCTCGCGGTCGGTGCCGCCGGCCGGAGCGGCGGGCGGATTGCGTGGTGCGGATTGTGCGCGTGTACGTCTGGTTTTGCGGGCCATGGCGGCCTCCGTCGGGCTGTTCCCCTAACCCTTAATCTAGGTCTGGGCAGGAGCCGGTTCTAGCCCGCGAGTTCGCGCCCGCGCCGGGTCGCGGCCGCGACGGCCTGAGTCAGCAGCGCTTCGAATCCGCCGGGCCCCATCAGGATTTCCAGCGCAGCCGCGGTTGTTCCTCCGGGCGAGGTCACGTTCTGGCGCAATGTGGCCGCGTCGAGCGGCGAGCAACGCAGCAACTCGCCGGAGCCTGCGACGGTTTCACGCGCCAACGTCGTCGCAAGCGGGGCGGGAAGGCCCGCGGCAATGCCCGCTTTCGCGAGACACTCGGCGAGCAGGAAAACGTAGGCCGGGCCGGAGCCGGATACCGCGGTCACCGCGTCCATCAGCGCTTCGTCCGCCGTCCATTCGACCTTGCCGATCGCCGACAAGAGATCGGTTGCGAGCTTGCGATGGCGCGCCGACGCTTTGCCATTCGCGACGGCAACCGTGATCCCGCGCCCGATCGAAGCCGGCGTGTTCGGCATCGCGCGTACGATGGCAGCGTTTGCCGTGAACGTTTTTTCCAGAAAGGCGATGGTGCGGCCTGCCATGATCGAAAGCACCAGCGTCGATTTTCCGGCGAATGGCGCAATCGGCGGCAAGGCGTCCGGCGCCGTTTGCGGCTTGACCGCGATCACGACAGCCGATGCGTTTTCAATCTTGCCTTTCGGATTGAGGCGCACGCCGCGCCGCGCGAGCGCTTTGATCGCGTTTGCCGGCTGCGGCTCGACGATCGCGATCTGCCTCGGCTTCAGTCCGCGCGTCAGCCAGCCGTCCAGCATCGCGCCGCCCATCTTGCCGGCGCCGACAAGCAGGAGGGTGCCACGGAATTTGGCAAGCCCGTGTGGCGTTTGCGTGCGACGAGGCATCGTCATCTCCGCCGTCATCATCCGCGAAAACGGATGATCCAGTAAACACCGCCGTTGGAATTATCCATCGGCGCTGCGGCGTACCGGATGCCCCGCCTTCGCGGGGCATGACAAGGGGGGTGCAAGCGCTGCGGCGGGCTTACGCCTCGCCGGATGTCTCGAACATTGCCGCGTCGAGCGCCTCGCGGGCGCTCTTGCCCGCCCAAACGACGAATTGAAACGCCGTGAAGTAGCGCTCGCACGCATCGAGCGCGGTCCCCAGCAACGACTCGCATTGCGAGCCGGACGCCGCCACGCCGCCCGACAGCACCAGCGCATGCCGGAACATCACCATACCTTCCTTCATCCAGAGGTCGAAGTGGCCGATCCACATTTGCTCGTTGATGAGCGAGATGAGTTGCTGGACCTCGGCCCGGCGGCGCTCGGGCGCCTTCATGTCAAAAGCGCAAGCAAGGTGCAGCGCTTCGATGCCGCTCATCCACGTGTAGGAAACCTGGTAATCGGTCCACTTGCCCGTGACCAGAATCGTGATTTCATCCTCGCCCGCACGTTCGAACGACCAGTCGTTGCCGGCCGCGAGGTGCTCGACGACGTCGAGAGGATTGAGTCGCTGTGTATCCGGGTGACCGGTGAGGGACATGACGTCTCCGCCTTGCCGATTTGAGCCAGAGGAAACGCACGCCACCGCACAACGGAGCTTTACGGGCTCCGAGGAAATATTGACGCAGGGACACTGAATGCCTTGACCCGCAGGGCGAATCACTTGGCCGATTGACTATAACCCGCTCGATTCCGGCCGCCAAAGGCGCCGCGAGGCCGTTATGAGCCGTGATTTGCGATTCACGCGCAACGGCGCACGTGCGACTCTCCACAGCCAAAGGTGCGGCGAGATGACTCAGTTGTGGATAAATTTGTTCAGTCGAACAGGCTCGAAACCGACTCTTCGGCGGCCGTTCGCCTGATCGCCTCACCGATCAGGGGTGCGATCGGCAAGGCGCGGATGTTGCCGGCGGCAAGAACTTCCTTCGTCGGCTGAATCGAATCGGTGATGACGAGTTCTTTCAGCCGCGACTTCGCCACGCGCGCGACGGCGCCGCCCGACAGCACGCCGTGGCTGATATAGGCGTACACGGCTTTGGCCTTCTGCTCGAGCAAAGCATCGGCGGCATTGATAAGCGTGCCGCCTGAATCGGCGATGTCGTCCACCAGGATACAAGTGTAACCGGACACATCGCCGATCACGTTCATCACTTCGGATTCGCCCGCGCGCTCGCGCCGCTTGTCGATAATGGCAAGCGGCGCATTGATGCGCTTGGCAAGCCCGCGCGCTCGCACCACGCCGCCGACATCGGGCGACACCACCATGATGTTGTCGAGCTTGAAACGTTCCTTGATGTCGCGCACCATCACCGGCGAGGCGTAGAGATTGTCGGTCGGAATGTCGAAGAAACCCTGGATCTGCCCGGCGTGCAGGTCGAGCGTCATCACGCGGTCGGCCCCGGCGCGCGTAATCAGGTTGGCGACGAGCTTGGCCGAGATCGGCGTGCGCGGCCCCGGTTTGCGGTCCTGCCGGGCGTAGCCGTAGTAGGGGATCACCGCCGTGATGCGGCGCGCGGAGGAGCGGCGCAACGCATCGATGATGATGAGCAGCTCCATCAGGTGGTCGTTGGCCGGAAACGACGTGGACTGGATGACGAAACAATCGGCGCCGCGCACGTTCTCCTGAATTTCGACGAAGATCTCCATGTCGGCGAAGCGCCGCACCACGGCCTTGGCCAAGGGGGTCTTCAGGTATTCGGCGATCGCCTGCGCCAGGGCGGGATTGGAATTTCCGGCGACGAGTTTTATCGCGCCGTTCTTACCCGACATCGTCGAATCCCCGCCTTATGCTGCAGTGGAGGCGGCGTGGTCATAACAAGGCGGGCAGGGGCGGGCAACACGATTCCCGACCGCTATCCCCGCGCTATTTCCGCAGCGTAAATGCGCGTCCGCCTCAGTGGTGTGAGGCTGCCAAGGCCAGCGTTTCGCTGGCGGAAACGGCGCTGGCGACCCTTTGCGGGCGCCGGGGCGGAAGAGGCACGGCCATGGCGTTTGCTTCCGCGCCTGTCGCGCCTTCGCCGGCATTGGCTACCGGATCGGCTTTGGCTTGCGAGATGCGGTAAATGCCCGCCGATTCCGGCGTCGTGGCGCCGCTGAGGTCCGCCACTGTCACTGTGGGCTCCTGCGGTGCAGGTGCATTCTCGGGCGCCTTCAGGAATGCGGCCAGTTGCTCCATGCTCGATCGCGCAATGTTGCGCAATATCTCGTCATTCGCCGCGGCCCAGGTGCGATTTTTCCCGGCTGCGTGCTCGACGCCGCTGATACGCAGCGTACGGCGCTGCTCCCGGTCATAGACGTCCCACACCCAGGCAATTGAGGTCCGGTCTTTCAGCACATGCGCGGAGAGATAACCGCGCACGCGATAGACCGAAGGACTCTCGCGTGACACGACCGCCATGCGGCGCGTCTGCGCCTCGTCATTCAAATCCTCGACCAGCTTGTGGAAGACCGCCGTTGGCGGCCCGTCGATCGATTCGAAGGCGATCGTTGCGCCTTGCGGCGTCCCAATCGACGCCGTGGGCTGGCTATCGGTGTTGCAGCCTGCGAGCGCACAGGCGGCGACAAGCGCCCAGAAGAGCCGGCCGACGCCCCGCGCCATCGCGCGCGGGCGATGGCCTCGACTCCACTCCATGAACGCACCCTGCGGCGTTTGTTGTTGTTGAGATCGCGCCGACGACTTTCGAAATCGTAGCTGGCAGACGGAGCGCGGTCCAGCATCATTTATGCAGGTGGAAAAGCGCTCATTCGGCGAGGACGATCGCGTTGATATGGCGGCCGTAATCCGGTTCGCCACGATGCGTGGTGCGGCGGTAGCTGTAGAAATGCTCCGGCTCGGCGTAAGTGCAGCGGTCGAGGTCTTCGAAATAACCGACGCCGGCCTGTTCAATACGGGCGCGGATGAATCCGGCGAGATCGAACATGGCGTGGTTGTCGCGCGCAGCCGCCGCAAAGAAGCGCCGATTGCCGGCGTCCGCTGCGCAGAAGCGCTCGACGAATTCAGGGCCGACTTCGTAATTCGGTTGCCGGATGAGCGGCCCCAGCGCCGCAACGATGCGCGCACGCTGCGCGCCGAGGGCTTCCATTGCCGCAATGGCTGCTTCCAACACACCGGTGAGTGCGCCCTTCCACCCCGCATGGGCCGCACCGATGACGCGCGCATGCCGGTCGGCAAACAGCATTGGCCCGCAGTCCGCGGTGGAGATGCCGATCGCAAGCGACGGCGCGCTGGTGACGATCGCGTCGGCGCGCGGCCGCTCGTTCGCGGGCCAGGGCCTGTCGGCGACAA
>DASUKT010000353.1:0-6882 GCA_036278575.1 Pseudolabrys sp.
CGCGATAAGGCGCGACACCTTGCTCCGGCACCCACACGTTCTTCGGCAGCTTGCCGGTCTGCCAAAACACGTCGATCGGCATGCCGCCGCGCGGGTACCAGTAGCCGCCGATGCGCAGCCATTTCGGATTGAGCAGCCCCACGAGTCTCTTGCCGATCGTCACCGTGCAGTCTTCGTGAAAGCCGCCGTGGTTGCGGAAGCTCGTCAGATAAAGCTTCAGCGACTTCGACTCGATCAGGAAGCGAGCGGGCACGTAATCGATGACCAGATGCGCGAAATCCGGCTGTCCGGTGATCGGGCAAACGCAGGTGAATTCCGGCGCGGTGAAGCGCGCGAGATAATTCGTATCGGGATGCGGATTGGGTACACGATCGAGCGCCGCCTTTTCGGGCGAGGCGGGGATCGGCGTCGGACGCCCCAGTTGCGGCGGTTTTCTGGCCATTTGGCTTGTTCCTAAAGTAATGGATGCCCCGTCACCGCGGGGCATGACAAGGGGGTTCGCGATCTTGTAGAAGCGCTCAAATTCCAGCCCGGGACCGCTATGACCGCCATTACCGATATCATCGGCCGTGAAATTCTCGATAGCCGCGGCAATCCGACCGTGGAAGTCGACGTAATCCTCGAAGACGGCTCCCGCGGCCGTGCGGCCGTTCCGTCCGGCGCCTCGACCGGCGCGCACGAGGCTGTCGAACTGCGTGACGGCGATAAGGCACGGTACGGCGGCAAAGGCGTGCGCAAGGCGGTTGCCGCGGTTAACGGAGAAATTTTCGATGCGGTTGGCGGCATGGATGCCGAAGCACAGGCGAAAATCGATGAGACGATGATCGCGCTCGACGGCACGCCGAACAAAGCCCGCCTCGGAGCCAATGCGATCCTTGGCGTTTCGCTTGCGGTTGCCAAAGCCGCGGCTGCGGCCAAGAGGGAACCGCTTTATCGCTACGTCGGCGGCACGGCCGCACGCCTGCTGCCTACGCCCATGATGAATATCATCAACGGTGGCGTACATGCCGACAATCCGATCGATTTTCAGGACTTCATGATCATGCCGGTCGGCGCGCCGACGTTCTCGGAAGCGTTGCGCATGGGCGTCGAAGTGTTCCAGACGCTCAAAAAGGCGCTGCATGATGCCGGCCATAATACCAGCGTAGGCGACGAAGGCGGTTTTGCGCCTAACCTGAAATCGGCGGAAGAAGCGCTCGACTTTGTCATGCGCGCGATCGAGAAGGCCGGTTACAAGCCAGGCAGCGACGTCGCCATTGCACTCGATCCGGCTGCGACCGAATTTTTCAAGGACGGCGCTTACATTTACGAAGGCGAAGGCAAAACGCGCCGCGCAAAGGAGCAGGCACAATATCTCGCCGAGCTTGTGTCGAAATATCCGATTGTGTCGATCGAAGACGGCATCGCGGAAGACGACATGGAAGGCTGGAAAATTGCGACCGACCTGTTCGGTTCCAAATGCCAACTTGTAGGCGACGATCTGTTCGTCACGAATGTCAAACGGCTCGCCGACGGCATTAAGCGCGGCATCGCCAATTCGATCCTCATCAAGGTCAACCAGATCGGCACGCTGACCGAAACACTCGCGGCAGTCGAGACGGCGCACAAGGCGGGTTACACCGCGGTCATGTCGCACCGGTCGGGTGAGACCGAGGATTCTACAATTGCCGATCTCGCCGTCGCGACCAATTGCGGACAGATCAAAACCGGTTCGCTCGCGCGCTCCGATCGCACGGCGAAGTACAATCAGTTGTTGCGAATTGAAGAGGAACTTGGAGCACAGGCAAAATACGCCGGATGGGCGGCGCTAAAGTCACGCAAATAATTCAAACGTTCTCACCCGGCAGACTTGCACGCATCCGGGATTAGGGCGAAATTGACGCCGTCCCATTCCGAGCTTCTCAAACCGGTCCGGTATTGCGATGGATCAATCCACACGCCTGAACACGATGGACCGCCAGCAGGCGGTCGAACGTCTGAGCAGTTTCGTCGCGTCGTCCATTGAGGCCGCGCGCGGGGTCGAAAACCCGTTCTTCCATCTCGAGTTCGACCGCGTATTTCCAGACGACGTTTACGGGAAAATACTTGCGATGATGCCGGTCGCGGCGGACTACCGGCCGATGCACGGCCGCAGCAAAGGGCATGATCTTACCGACGGCACGCATACACGCGTGAAGATCGATCTGTTTCCGGAGTACATCCGCAACCTGCCGCCCGAAAAACGCGCGCTGTGGGATGTGGTGGGACGCGCCTTGTGTTCGGAACCGGTCAAGGCTGCATTTGTTCGCCGGCTCGCGCCCGGCCTGTCAAAGCGATTTGGCGCCGACTTTGCGAAGGTCGGCATGTATCCGATTCCGATTCTCACCCGCGATATTCCCGGTTATCTCATCACGCCGCATACGGACACGCATTGGAAAGGCATCACGGTTCAGTTGTACCTGCCGAAAGACGACGCCAATACCGATATCGGCACCATCTTCCACGAGAAGCTTGCCGACGGTTCGCTGCCGAAGCGCACGCAGATGCGCTTTGCGGCCAATACGGGCTATGCCTTCGCAGTGAGCGACGACACGTGGCATTCCGCTGACGCGGTTCATAACCGGGTGAAGACGCGCGACTCGATCCTGCTCACCTATTTTGTCGATGCCGGACTTTTGCGCGTCGCGCGTAACCGCGGGAAACGCGTGGGCAATTTCGTGCTCAACGAATTGCGGGCACGCGGGCTGTACTGAGGCGACCCGAACGTTAAACCGGCTTTAACAGCCCCCTGCCACTGTCCGCCAATGGTCACCAACCGGCGGCGGCGAACCATTCTTACTGCGCTTGCGCTCTACGCGCTGGCGGCGCTGTTCATCGGCTATTTCGGCGTCAATGCCTTTACCGGCAACCATGGCTTGCGCGCCCGGCAGAATCTCGAGCAGCAAATGACCACGATGAATGCCGAGCTGGCGGAGCTAAAGGCTGAGCGCGCCCACTGGCAGCATCGAGTTTCGCTGCTGCGCTCGGACCGGATCGACCCCGATATGCTCGACGAGCGTGCGCGCGCGCTGCTCGGCTACGCCGATCCCCACGATGTGACCTTACTGCTGCACCCCCGCTAGGAACCCTGCGCGGTTCGGTGCCGTTATCCACCGTTCGTCAATTCGCTTTTGCACTCAATTTGTTGAGTGCAGGCATGAAAGTTTGCGGGGAGCACCTGCGCTTTCGCCCTGCGGCGAATTACGCTATGGGGGTTCCGATGCTTGAAGCCGAGCGCCCGGTCAGGTCAGCGCAAGGAGTGTCATGACCGTTGCCAGTCGAAAAACCGAGCCCGAAAACGGTCCGCTGCCTTTGCAAAAGGCAATACCCGAGTTCAGCAAAGAGCAGGAGCTTGCCGCCTATGAGCGGATGTTGACCATCCGCCGTTTCGAGGAGAAGGCGGGGCAAATGTACGGGATGGGCCTGATCGGCGGTTTTTGCCATCTCTACATCGGCCAGGAGGCGGTCGTCATCGGCATGCAGATGACGCTCAAGCCCGGCGATCAGGTCATCACCGGATACCGCGACCACGGCCACATGATTGCCTGCGGCATGGACCCCAAGGGCGTCATGGCTGAATTGACCGGGCGCACCCATGGGTATTCCAAGGGGAAGGGCGGGTCGATGCACATGTTTTCCGTCGAAAAGGGGTTTTACGGCGGACATGGGATTGTCGGCGCGCCGGTGCCGATTGGAACGGGCCTGGCGTTCGCGAATACCTATCGTGGCAATGACCATGTCTGCCTGACCTATTTCGGCGATGGCGCGGCCAACCAGGGGCAGGTCTACGAGAGCTTCAACATGGCCGAGCTCTGGAAATTGCCGGTCGTCTACGTCATCGAGAACAACCGCTATGCGATGGGCACGGCCATCACGCGCTCCTCGGCCGAAACCAATCTTTCGAGGCGCGGCCTGTCGTTCAACATTCCGGGCGAGCAGGTTGACGGCATGGATGTGCGCGCGGTGAAAGCCGCCGGCGACAAAGCCGTCGCATGGTGCCGCGCCGGCAAGGGTCCGTATATTCTGGAGATGCTGACCTACCGCTACCGCGGCCACTCAATGTCGGACCCTGCTAAATACCGGACGCGCGAGGAAGTCGAAAAGGTGCGCTCGACGCACGATCCCATCGAGCAAGCGCGGCAGCGCATCATTGAAAGAAAATTCGCCAGTGAAGAGCAATTGAAGAAAGTCGACGCCAAAGTCCGCACGCTTATCAACGAAGCGTCCGAGTTTGCTACTCACGATCCGGAGCCGGATGTTTCCGAGCTCTATACCGACGTCTACCGTTAAGACCGCTCTTTCCATTCCGTGTCTCGCTCCGAGTAATTTTCCATGCCGACCGAAGTGCTGATGCCCGCGTTGTCGCCCACGATGGAGAAGGGCAATCTCGCGAAGTGGCTCAAGCGAGAGGGCGATGCCATCAAATCGGGCGACGTGATCGCGGAAATCGAGACCGACAAGGCGACGATGGAAGTTGAAGCGGCCGACGAGGGAACGCTTGGCAAGATTCTTGTGCCGGAGGGCACGAACGATGTGGCCGTGAATACGCCGATCGCCGTAATCCTCGGAGAGGGTGAGGACAAATCGGCAATCAAGGACGTAAAGCCGTCGCAGCAGCAGAAGGCGGCGGAATCCGCAGCCCCCGCTAAAGCAGAAAAAGCAGAAGCGAAAGCGCAAGAGACTCCCGCTCCAAAACAAGAACGGAAGGCGCCGCAAGCGCCCGAGGCGAAAGTCGCAAGCGATCCCGACATTCCCGAAGGAACGGAAATGGTCACCATGACCATGCGCGAAGCGCTGCGCGACGCCATGGCCGAGGAGATGCGGCGCGACAAGGACGTGTTCGTGATCGGCGAGGAAGTCGCCGAGTATCAGGGCGCGTACAAGGTCACGCAGGGGCTGTTGCAGGAATTCGGCGCCAGGCGTGTGATCGACACGCCGATTACCGAGCATGGCTTCGCCGGTCTCGGCGTCGGCGCGGCGCTCGCCGGGCTAAAGCCGATCGTCGAATTCATGACGTTCAATTTCGCCATGCAGGCGATGGACCACCTGATCAATTCCGCCGCCAAGACACTTTACATGTCGGGCGGGCAGATGGGCTGTTCGATCGTCTTCCGCGGACCGAACGGCGCCGCCGCGCGCGTCGCCGCCCAGCACAGTCAGGATTACTCGGCCTGGTATTCGCACATTCCGGGCCTGAAGGTGATCGCGCCTTTTACCGCTGCCGACGCCAAGGGCCTGTTGAAAGCGGCGATCCGCGATCCCAATCCGATCATGTTCCTCGAAAACGAAATCCTTTACGGCCATTCCTCGCCCGTACCGAAGCTCGATGACTTTGTGTTGCCGATCGGCAAGGCGAAGATCGTGCACGCGGGCAACGATGTGACCATCGTTTCCTGGTCGATGGGCATGACCTATGCCCTGCAAGCCGCCGAAGAACTGGCGAAGGACGGCATCGATGCCGAGGTCATTGACCTGCGCACGTTGCGGCCGATGGATAACGACACGATTATCGCGTCGGTGCAAAAGACCGGGCGCGCGGTCACGGTGGAAGAGGGCTGGCAGCAATCGGGTGTCGGCGCCGAAGTCGCCGCCCGCATCATGGAGCACGCGTTCGACTATCTCGACGCGCCGGTAGCGCGTGTCTCCGGCAAGGACGTACCGATGCCGTACGCCGCCAATCTCGAGAAGCTTGCGCTGCCGTCGGTCGCCGAGATCGTCGAGGCGGCGAAAGCCGTTTGTTATCGGTAAAGCCGCGCGATGCCCACCAACATCCTCATGCCGGCGCTGTCGCCCACGATGGAGAAGGGAAACCTTTCCAAGTGGCTCAAGAAGGAGGGCGACCCGATCAAATCTGGCGACGTCATCGCCGAGATCGAGACCGACAAGGCGACGATGGAATACGAGGCGGTGGACGAGGGGACGCTCGCCAAGATCGTGGTGCCGGAAGGCACGCATGACGTGGCGGTCAACGCGGTCATCGCCGTGCTCGCCGGCGAAGGCGAAGACGTGAAGGCGGCGGCGAGCGCGAAGATTGCGACTCCGAAAAAGGAAGAGAGCGGTCAACCGAAGTCTGACGCTGCAAAGTCAGGGGCCTCATCCTTCGAGACGCGGCCTGCGGCCGCTCCTCAGGATGAGGGGGGACGCCCGCAACAAGCCGCGCCAAAGCCCGCTCCTCGTCCTGAGGAGGGCGCACAAGCGCCCGTCTCGAAGGACGAAGGTCCAAGAGTTGGCGCAAATCGCATCTTTTCTTCGCCGCTGGCGCGACGGCTCGCCAAGGAAGCAGGCATCGATCTTCAGCGCGTGCTGGGCTCCGGGCCGCATGGGCGCGTGATCGCGCGCGACATCGAAGACGCGAAGTCCGGCAAAGGATTGCGCGCACCGCCGGCGGGCGCGCCCGGCGCAACGACGATCGCCCCCGCGATGTCGGATGACCAGATCCGTTCGCTTTACGAAGACGGCAGCTACGAGCTTGTGCCGCACGACGGGATGCGCCGCACCATCGCGCAGCGGCTCACGGCCGCGACCAATTCGATGCCGACCTTCTACCTCACGGTGGACTGCGACATCGGCAAGCTCATCGCCGCGCGCGAAGAGATCAACGCCGCCGCGCCGAAGGACAAGGACAGCAAGCCGGCTTACAAGCTTTCGGTCAACGACTTCGTCATCAAGGCGCTGGCGCTCGCGCTTCAACGCGTGCCGGAAGCGAACGTCTCGTGGACGGAAGCGGCGATGCTGCGCCACAAGCATTCCGATGTCGGAGTCGCCGTGGCGATGCCGAACGGCCTCATCACGCCGATCATCCGCAACGCGGAAACGAAATCGTTGTCCGCAATTTCAAACGAGATGCGCGACCTTGCGACGCGT
>DASUKT010000354.1:0-5815 GCA_036278575.1 Pseudolabrys sp.
AGCCTGCGCCTTGAGGCGGGGCTTTGCCTTTATGGTTCCGATCTCGACACGCAGACGACACCTGTCGAAGCCGACCTGCAATGGAGCATCCAGGCGTCGCGCAAGACAAACGGTAGCCGCCGCGGCGGATTTCCGGGTGCAAAAATTATCCTCGATCAGCTTGTCAACGGAGCACCGCGCAAGCGCGTCGGACTGCGGCCGGAAGGCCGCGCGCCCGTCCGGCACGGGGTGCGACTTTTCGCAAGTATGATCTCAACCGAGGCGATCGGTGTCGTCACGTCGGGCAGCTTTGGGCCGAGCGTCAACGCGCCGATTGCGATGGGATACATCACCGCGGCGGCTGCGGCCATGAACGCGCGCGTATTCGCTGAACTGCGCGGCGAACGCGTGCCGCTCACAATCTCCAAAATGCCTTTCATTCCCAACCGATACAAACGCTAGCCGGAGACCACGATGTTGAAATTTACGTCCGATCATGAATGGATCCTGGTCGAAAACGATTCAGCCACCGTCGGCATTACGCAGCATGCGCAGGAGCAACTCGGCGATCTGGTGTTCGTGCAGTTGCCGAAACCGGGCACCACGTTATCGGCCGGCGGCGCCGCGGCGGTCGTCGAATCCGTCAAGGCCGCGTCCGATGTCTACGCGCCGGTCAACGGCGAAGTGATCGAAGTCAATCAGGCGCTCAATGATAACCCGGCGCTGGTCAATTCCGATCCGATGAACGCCGGCTGGCTATTCAAGCTCAAAGTCGTCGACTGTTCGCAATTCGACAAGCTGATGGATGAGCAATCCTACAAGGCGCTGATTGGTCAATCCTGATCTTTGAATGAGAAAACCCATGCCGGAACAAGCCGACGTCTTGCCGTTTTCGAGTCGTCATATCGGTCCTTCCGCCGCCGAGCAGCAGGAGATGCTCAAGCTCATCGGCGCAGCAAGCCTCGACGAATTGCTCGCGCAAACGCTACCGGCCGATATTCGCCAACGCCGTCCGCTTGATCTGCCGCCGGCGCTGACGGAAACCGAAGCGCTCGCGAAGGCGCGCGCGTTCGCTTCACGCAATGCGACGATGACCTCGATGATCGGGCAGGGCTATTACGGCACAGTGCTGCCGCCGGTCATTCAGCGCAATCTTCTCGAAAATCCTGCATGGTATACCGCCTATACACCTTATCAGCCGGAGATCAGCCAGGGGCGGCTCGAGGCACTGCTCAATTTTCAGACGATGGTCGCAGACCTGACGGGTCTCGAGGTCGCGAACGCCTCATTGCTGGACGAGGCAACGGCCGCTGCGGAAGCGATGGCCATGGCGCATCGCATCGTCAACGATTCGCGTACGAAATTCTTTGCGGACCACGAGTGTCATCCGCAAACGCTTGCCGTGCTCAGGACGCGTGCCGAAGCCCTCGGGTGGCAAGTGCTGGTAGGCGATCCAGGCGATCTTGATCCCGCGGAGGTGTTCGGTGCGCTGTTCCAGTATCCGGGAACGTACGGCGATATCTGCGACTTTCGGGAGCCGATCGCGAAGGTGAAGGCGGCGAAAGCCATTGCCGTTATTGCGGCCGATCCGCTTGCGCTCACCCTCCTGAAGCCCCCCGGCGAACTTGGCGCCGATATTGCGGTCGGTTCGACGCAGCGTTTCGGTGTGCCCATGGGCTTCGGCGGACCGCATGCGGCCTACATCGCCAGCAAGGAAGCGTACACCCGCGCGCTGCCCGGGCGCCTGATCGGCGTATCCGTCGACAGCCGTGGTAACCGCGCTTACCGGCTGTCGTTGCAAACGCGCGAGCAGCACATCCGGCGCGAAAAGGCGACCTCAAATATCTGCACGGCGCAGGTTCTGCTCGCTGTCATCGCGTCGATGTATGCTCTCTATCACGGACCGGAAGGACTGAAGGCGATCGCCCGCCGCGTTCACAAATTGACCGCCATGCTCAATTCGCGCCTTGCCGCATTGGGATACAAAATCGGCTCGGCTGCGTTTTTCGACACGATCACGGTCGAGGTCGGCGATAAGCGCGAAGCGCTTCTTGAAGGCGCACGCAAAGCCGGCATCAATTTGCGGAACATACCTTCCCGCAACGGCGTATCCTGCATCGGAATTTCGTGCGACGAGACGACCGCGCCGGAGACGATCGACAAAGTTCTGGCCGTATTCGACAAAGATGGCAAGCGAGCGGCACGAAGTGAGCGAGGCGAATCGCAGGCGCTGCCAGCGGATCTCACCCGAACGACCGAATTTCTGACACATCGGATCTTTCATCGGTTCCGTTCGGAAACCGAGCTGCTGCGCTACATGCGGGCGCTGTCGGATCGCGATCTTGCGCTCGACCGCAGTATGATCCCGCTCGGCTCGTGCACGATGAAGCTTAATGCCACGGCTGAGATGATGCCGGTCACCTGGCCGGAATTCGCCGACCATCATCCGTTCGTTCCGGCGGCGCAGGTACGCGGCTATCTCGCCCTGATCGCCGAGCTCGACGATATGCTGCGGCAAGTCACCGGTTACGATGCCATTTCGTTTCAGCCGAATTCCGGTGCGCAAGGCGAATACGCGGGCTTGCTCGCGATCCGCGCCTACCACCGTAGTCGTGGCGAAGCGCAGCGGACCATTTGCCTCATTCCGTCTTCGGCGCACGGCACGAATCCCGCGTCGGCGCACATGGCCGGCATGGACGTAGTCGTTGTCCGCTGTAACGGCGAGGGCAACATCGACATCCCGGATCTGCGCGCCAAGGCGGAAGCGAATGCGGACCAGCTTGCCGCCATCATGATTACCTATCCATCGACGCACGGCGTGTTCGAAGAGAATGTGCGCACGATCTGCGATATTGTGCATCAGCACGGAGGACAGGTTTATCTGGATGGTGCCAATCTCAACGCGCAGGTCGGGCTCGCGCGGCCCGGCGATTACGGCGCCGACGTGAGCCATATCAATCTGCACAAGACGTTCTGTATTCCGCACGGGGGCGGCGGGCCAGGCATGGGACCGATCGGCGTCAAGGCGCATCTGGCGCCGTTCCTGCCGGGCCATCCCGAGTGGCCGGACGGTCCGGGCATTGTCGGCCCCGTATCGGCTGCGCCGTTCGGATCGGCGTCGATCTTGCTCATCTCCTGGCTTTATTGCCTGATGATGGGCGGCGAAGGTCTGACGACGGCGACGAAAGTCGCGATCCTCAACGCCAATTACATTGCGTGCCGGCTCGGTCCGCATTTCCCCCTACTCTACAAAGGCCGACACGGGCGAGTGGCGCACGAATGCATTATCGATCTCCGTCAATTAAAAGCGACATCGGGACTGGGCGTTGACGACGTCGCCAAGCGGCTTATCGATTACGGGTTCCACGCGCCGACGATGAGCTTTCCTGTTGCCGGCACGTTGATGATCGAGCCCACCGAGTCGGAATCGAAAACGGAGCTCGATCGCTTTTGCGACGCCATGATTTCGATCCGCAACGAAATCCGCGCCATAGAGCGCGGGAACGCCTCGCGAGACGACAACATGCTGCGCAACGCGCCGCACACTGTCAGGGATCTGGCCGACGACCAGTGGAAGCACCCCTATACGCGGAACGAGGCATCTTTCCCGGGCAATATGTCTCCGGCGCGAAAATACTGGTCGCCCGTCAACCGGATCGACAATACTTACGGTGACCGCAATCTCGTCTGCTCTTGCCCGCCGCTGGAGCATTACGAAGCCGCTGCAGAATAGCGGTTACGGGCAAACACACAAAAATCGCTCGTAATACAAATTTCGTCGACGGCAGACTGATGAGGGAGCGGGGCGCATGCTGGAAGATCGCGAGCGACGCGAGGACGCAGGTCCCGTCCTCCTTGAAACTTCCCTGCGACTAGGATGCTCGCATCAAAATCCCGATAGCCTCGACCAAAAGTCCGTGCTTGGCCCGGCAAACTGCCTGTTTAACTCCGGATAAATCCCTGTCCGGTGAGTAAGGAATTTAATTTCTTAATGCCGAATGCTGCCGAGCGCTTATTATTGGCGGCGCTGTTGGCAGCCGTTCGATGGGGAAAACGTGCCGATGGAGCACGTACGACGCAATAACTGCAATCTGTTTGGGACGCAATGACGCGCGCGGCTGAACACGTCCTCATTGTCGGCGCCGGCATGTGCGGCATGTCGCTCGGCGTGGCACTCGCGCGGGCCGGCATCCGCTGCGAAATTATCGAAATTCGCCCTCAGCTGACCGAGCCGGGCACCGGCATTTCGCTGCAAGGCCCGGCGTTGCGCGCGCTGCAAAGCGTCGGTGTTCTTGAACAGTGCATATCGCGCGGCTTTGGCTACTCGCATTTCAAGGCTTGCGACGCACACGGCAACGTTACCGGTACGGTGGATTTGCCGCGCCTGCTTGGCCCCGATTACCCTGCAACTATCGGCGTGCTGCGGCAGTCGGTGCACGAGGTACTCGGCAACGAATTGACGCGGCTCGGCGTGCCGATCCGGCTTGCCACGACAATCAAAGCCTTGCGCGAAAACGACTCCGGGGTCGGCGTGGAGTTTACGGATGGCGAGCCGGCGCAATACGATCTGGTGGTTGGCGCCGACGGTATGAACTCGGCCGTTCGCGAACTGATCTTTGGGCCACAGCACCGGCCGCACTATACGGGCCAGATGGTATGGCGCGCGACGGTGAGCCGCCCGCCCGACGTTCTCTGCCGGCATTCTTATTTCGGCCCGACCAACAAATCCGGATTCAATCCGATCTCGGACAAGCATATGTACGTCTATTGCGTTCAGAACGCGCCGGAGCGTCCGCATTGGGCGGACGCCGAACTGCCGGGCATTCTGCGCGGGCTACTGGCAGAGTTCGGTGGCGCACTCGGGCGCGCCCGCGATGAGATCACAAGCGCCGAGCAGATCATCTGCCGGCCGGTATTTTCTGCACTCCTGCCTCCGCCCTGGCATTCCGATCGCGTCATCGTCATCGGCGACGCCGCACACGCCACGACGCCGCATTTGGCGAGCGGCGCCAGCATCGCGATCGAGGATGCCGTTATTTTGGTGCGGCTGTTGCAGTCGAGCAGTTCGCTTCGCGCTGTGTTCGACGACTTCATGCAACAGCGCTACGGGCGTTGCCGCATGATCGTGGAGAACTCGGAATTACTCGGCGAATGGGAGAAGAATCCGGCGCAACCGAACCAGGATACGGTCGGCGTCATCGCGCGCTCGTATCAGGCCCTGGCCAAAGCTGTTTAGACTGCCGCGCTGCTGAGCAAGGTTCTGGCGTATGACCAGTTGCAGGAGTGCCCGCGGCCTAAACAGCGCCCCGCTCAATTCGGCTTTAAGCCCGCATCCTTCACCACACGTTTCCATCGCTCGGTGTCTTCGCGAATGAACGCGCCGAAATCCTCGCTTGTTGTCGAAACTGGAAAGATCATCTGTGGCATCAGTTTCGCCTTAACCTCGGGCAAAGCAAGGACTTCGCTCACTTGCTTGTTCAGGTAATCGACGACGCGCTTAGGTGTTCCGGCCGTCGTGTTGAGGCCGAACCACAGCGAAAAATCGAGATGCCTGACGCCCGCCTCGTCAAACGTAGGGACGTCGGGGAGGGCGGCAACGCGGTGCCGCCCTGACACCGCGAGCGCGCGCAACTTGCCGGCCTTGAGATGCGGCAGCACCGTGCCTGCGGGCGAGAACATGATGTGGATGCGCGCAGCGAGCAGGTCGACGACGGCCTGCGAACTACCTTTGTAGGGAATATGCATCAGCTTCGTTCCGGTCTCGTGCGCAAACAGTTCCGCGAACAGGTGCGTCGCCGTGCCGGTGCCGGACGAGCCGAACGAAAGATTGCCGGGC
>DASUKT010000355.1:0-4138 GCA_036278575.1 Pseudolabrys sp.
TACCGCCGTGCAGAAGACCCGCAAGCTGATCGAGCGCGACCATGTCAATTTCCTGGTCGGCAATGTGAACTCGGCGCTGGCGCAAGCGATGGCGCAGGTCTCCAACGAAAAAGGCGTGCTGCACGTCGTGCCCGGCGGTCATACCGACCCGATCACAGGCAAGGACTGCAAGTGGAACGTGTTCCGTGTCTGCAACACGACGCGCATGGAAGCGAACGCGGTGTCGGGCCTGTTGTTCAAAACTTATGGCAAGAAATGGCACTTCATCACGCCGGACTACGCCTTCGGCCACACGCTCTATCAGGGCTGCGAAGCCAATCTAAAGAAGCTTGGCGGCACCGTGACCGGCAACGAGCTGACCCCACTCGGCATCACGGATTTCTCGGCCTATCTTATCAAGGCGCGCGCCGCCAATCCGGATGTGCTGGTGGTGCTGGTGCAGGGCAACGACATGGTGAACTGCCTCAAGCAGATTTCGCAGTTCGGAATCGACAAGCAGATTCATATCGCCGGGACCCAGCAGGAGTTGGAAGCCGTCGAGGCGATGCCGCCGGAGGCGCGCGTCGGCGTATGGATGTTCGAGTGGTACTGGAAGCAGGCGGCGGGCCAGCCTGGCCTCGACCAATTCATCGCCGACATCCGCAAGAAGAGCGGCGGCAAGGTGCCGACTGCGCGGACGTGGTTCGGCTACGTCACCATCCACTCCTATGCGCTGGCATGCGCCAAGGCCAAATCGATTGAGGCCAAGACTGTCGCCAAGGCATTGGGCGACATGGAACTGCCGCCCGAAGTGAAGCTGCAGCCCAACAAGGTCTTCTTCCGCGGCGGCGATCATCAATTGATGCTGTCGGCTTTCATCGGGCAACTCAACAGCAAGGGTGACGGCGACCCGGAGAACCTGTTCAAGGTGAACAGCGTCGTCGCCGGTGAAAGCATTGCGCCTTCGATCGCCGAAACCGGCTGCAAAATGCAGATGCCGGCCTGAAGTCTTGCCTTCAACGACGCCCCTCATTTCGATCATACACGCGGTCGCAAATGAGGGGCTTCCTTGTTAGCACCATGCAATGATCGATCTTCTTCTTTTCAACGCCACCAACGGCCTGATTATCGGCGCGTTCTATGCGCTGATGGCTATTGGGCTGTCGCTTATCTTGAACCTGTCGAACGTCATCAACTTCGCACATGGCGGTTTTCTCGTTATCGGCGCGTATCTCTCCTACTCGCTAACGCCTTATCTCGGGTTTTGGGGAGCGCTCATCGTCGCGCCTTTTCTCACGGCTGCGATCGGTTTCCTTGTCGAACGGCTTTTGATACGCCGCGTCTACGGCCGCGATCCGTTGTACAGCCTGCTGCTGACCTTCGGCCTCGCCTTTATCATCGAAGACGGCACGCGCCAGATCTGGGGCGCACTTGGCAAGCCGACCAGCATTCCGGCGTTTCTTTCAAAGCCACTCAGCTATCAATTCTTCTTCATCACCGGCTATCGCCTGTTTATGGTGGCGATTGTCGTGCTTGCGATCGCGGTTCTGTTCGTGCTGCTGCGCTACACGCGCGCCGGCATCCGCGTGCGCGCCGGCACGCTTGACCTCGAAACCGTGGCAGCGCTCGGCATCAACATCCGAACCCTCCGCTCGATCAACTTTGCCGTCGGTATCTTCCTCGCTGGATTGGCCGGCGTTCTCGCCAGCGGTCAACTTGGGCTCGAGCCGACGATGGGCGACGGGCTTTTGATGCCGAGCTTCATCGCCATCATCGTCGGCGGCGTCGGCTCTCTCACCGGCACGTTGCTGGGCGGCCTGATGATCGGCGTTGCCGCGGGCCTGACGGCGGTCGTTTTCCCCTCCGCCAGCGACGCAATCATGTACGTCATCATGGCGGTGGTTCTGCTGGTGCGTCCGCGCGGACTGCTCGGCGAAGAAGGCATGCTGACGTGACGTCCGGGCGCACGAGACAAGGAGCCATTCTCGCGGCGATCTGGGCGGCGCTCATTTTCGCTCCTTACTGGATGCCGCTTTTCGGCGGCTATACCGCGCTCGGTACGCGCGTGCTGGCGATCGGCCTCGGCGCCATGTCGGTGAATTTCCTGCTTGGCTTTACCGGCGTGCTGTCATTCGGTCACGCAGCCTGGTTCGGTCTCGGTGCCTACGGCGCCGGCCTTTGCCTTAAGTGGGTGGCCGCCAGTACACCGCTCGGCCTGCTGGCGGGGACTCTGGTCGGCGGCATCGCCGGTGGCCTCCTGGGGGCGCTGCTGGTACGGCGCCGCGGCATCTATTTCGCGATGGTCACGATCGCTTTCGGGCAGGTGTTCTATTACATCGCGTTTCAGTGGAGCTCGCTCACGGGCGGAGACGACGGCCTGCGCGGCTTCGCGCGCCAGCCTCTCCATCTCGGCTTTGCCACTATCAACATCCTGAACAATGCGACGGCGTTTTATTACTTCGCTCTTCTGTGCTTCGCCCTTGCCGTTGGGATCATGGGATTCATCCTGCGCTCGCCCTTCGGCCACACGATGATCGCGATCCGTGAAAACGAAAGACGCGCGCGTTTTCTCGGCATTGCCATCGAGCTGCACATCTGGATCGCCTTCACATTGTCGTGCTTCTTTATGGCCTTTTCCGGCGCGCTTTACGCAATGGTCAATAACTTTGCAGATCCGCGCATGCTGCACTACAGCCTCTCCGGCGATTTCGTCATCATGGCGGTGATGGGCGGAATGCGAACGTTCTGGGGACCGCTGCTTGGCGCTGTCGTGTTCGTCGTGCTGCAGGATTATATCTCCAGCATCACCGTCAACTGGATGTCGTTCATCGGCCTGATGATCGTCGCGATTGTCCTGTTCTTCCCGCGCGGCCTGCTCGGCCTGCTGCGGCAACGGAAAACCGCATGAGCGTCCTCCAGGTCAACAACGTCACCAAGCGTTTCGGCAGCCTCGTCGCCGTCCAGGACGTTTCGCTCACCGTCAATCAGGGCGAATTGCACGCGATCATCGGGCCGAACGGCGCCGGCAAGACGACCTTCTTCAACCTCATCAGCGGGTTCTTTGAACCGAACGCCGGCACGATCGAATTCGACGGACGCGATATCACGAGGCTCGCGCCGCACAAACGCGTGGCGCTCGGCATGGCGCGCACGTTTCAGATCACAGAGATTTTTCCCGAATTGACCGTATTCGAAAATGTTCGGATCGGCGCCGAAGTCACGGCGGGTTTCGGTTTGCGGCCGTGGATAAACGCCGCCGACCGGAAAACCGTCCATGACCGCGTCGGCGAAATCTTGAAACTGGCCGGCATCGAGTCCAAGGCCGATCGCCTGGTGGGCGAGCTTTCGCACGGCGACCAGCGCGCCGCCGAAATCGCCATGGCCTTGACGCTGAAACCGCGCCTGTTGCTGCTCGACGAGCCTACGGCCGGGATGGGCGACCAGGAAACCTATGACATCACGCGACTGATCCGCCGTCTCCACCGCGACAGCAAACTCACGATCGTGCTCATCGAGCACGACATGCGCGTGGTGTTCAATCTTGCGGACCGCATTACCGTGCTCGACCAGGGCAAGTTGCTGGCCGAGGGCACACCAAAAGAAATCGCCGCCAACGAGGCCGTTCAGGCCGCCTACCTGGGCAAAGCCGCATGACCGCCGCACTCATCGCCGAAGGGCTGCATACCTATTACGGCAAGAGCCACATCCTGCATGGCGTCGGACTCGAGGTCGCGGAAGGCAAGATCACAGCGCTGCTCGGCCGTAACGGCGCGGGCAAGACGACGACGTTGCGCAGCCTCATGGGCCTCACGCCGCCGCGGGAAGGGCGCGTGACGATTTTCGGCACCGATACCGTGAATTGGCCGACCTATCGCATCGCGGCGCTCGGCGTCGGCTACGTGCCGGAAGGCCGGCGCATTTTTGCCAATCTCAGCGTCGATGAAAATCTGAAGGTGCCGCTCGAGCGCGGTGGGAACTGGACTCCTGACCGCGTTTACGAGCTGTTCCCGCGTCTGGCCGAACGCAAGACCAACCGCGGCCGTCAGCTCTCCGGCGGCGAACAGGAGATGCTGTCGATCGGCCGCGCGCTGCTGCTCAATCCGAAACTGCTCATTCTCGATGAGCCGTCGCAAGGGCTGGCGCCATTGATCGTGCGCGA
>DASUKT010000356.1:0-4023 GCA_036278575.1 Pseudolabrys sp.
CCTGATCGGCAATGACGGCGTGAAACCGTCTTACTGGGAAATCTGCCCCGGCGCGGCGAACGCGGCCGGACAGAACCTCACGGTGTCGCTTGCCGGCCAATACGGCAAGCACAAGGTTTCATTCGTCGCGGTCAATCCGGGTCCGGTGCGCACGGAGCGCTGGGCCGGGCTCGTCAAGGCGATGTCGCGCGACATGAAGATTTCATACGAGGAGGCCGACACGCTCGCGCCATCCTCGATTCCCCTCGGCCGCATCGCGGAAGTGGACGAGGTCGCGAACCTCGTCGTGATGCTGGCGTCGCCGCTGATGGAGATGGTCAACGGCACCATGATCGAGATCGACGGCGGACAGGACAAGCCGCTGATGGATCGTTTCCGGGACAAGAACCGCTAGCTTCGCGGCATTTGGATTGGACGTTAGCGGGCGTTCGCCTCAGTCTGCCAGAGCAAGGGCGATCATAGCGCAGGCGTTATATACGCCGTGCGTAAGCATCGAAGGCACGAGCGAGCCGCTCCGCCAGCGTAGCCAGCCCATGATCAATCCTGAAACGGCGATGCCGGCCATTCCGAACCAGCCGTACTCAAGGTGCCCAAGGCCGAAAACGATCGCAGTCAAGGCGATAGCGCCCGAGGGGCCGAGTCGCGTTGCCGACCAGGCGCGATACAGGAAACCGCGAAAAATCACTTCCTCGGCGGCGGGCCCAATGAAAACGGCGTTCAGCCAAAACAGGGGCAACACTCCTGCGGCCGATATTTTGTTGTATTCGAAGTAGGCAGGTGCGTCGGGCGCCACAGGACCGAGCATTGCGATGGCGGCAGTGACGAATGGAAGCACTGCACCGAGTGCGATCCCCAAAACGATTTGCCGGCGGGTAGGAATTACCAGGGCAAGGTAATCTTTGACCCGCCAGCCGGCGTGCCGCACTGTTTCAACGAGGGCGACGACGATTACGATGTAAATACAAAGTATCAGGTCTTGTTCGACCGTGGCTTCGTCCGGCAACGATCCGAAGATGAGCTCGTAGGAGCCGAGCAGAGCGAAGACGAATAGCGAAGCCGCGATTATGGCCGCGCTCAACCACCCGGCTGCCAGCCAAAAACCGATAGGGCGCGGTTGGCCTGCGCCGTTCGGCGAGATCGGCAGGCCGGGATTGTTGCCGCTGTGATCGGACGAGGCCATCGATTGGACATACACGTAGCAAACTCCACCGATTCAACCATGTGTTGTATTCGGTTGTCGAGCATCTTTTGCCCGTGTGGCGCAGCTTTATGACAGTCCCGCCACAGGATTCGCATGGCAGCGGAACGCTCCGGCAAGTCTGGCGCGATTGACAAGATGAAGGCGCCGGACGGACTATTTGAGCAGACCAGTTCGGGAGTCCCGTCATGCACATGCGGTTGTTCGCGTCCCTTGCGTTCGCTGTCACTCTCACTGCGCCGGCGATGGCGCAGCAGACGATCAAAATCGGCGAACTCAACAGCTATAAATCTCAGCCGGCCTTTCTCGATCCCTACAAGAAGGGTTGGGAGATGGCGATTGAGGAAATCAACGCCAAAGGCGGCGTGCTCGGCAAAAAGCTGGAAGTGATTTCCCGCGATGACGGCGCCAATCCGGGCACGGCGGTGCGCGCCGCGGACGAACTGGTGACGCGCGAAGGCGTCAGCATTCTCGCCGGCACGTTCCTCTCGAACGTCGGACTCGCGGTGACGAATTTCGCCGGTCAAAAGAAAGTTTTCTTTCTTGCCGCCGAGCCGCTCACCGACAAGATCACCTGGCAGGACGGCAACAAATACACGTTCCGTCTGCGTGCCTCGACTTACATGCAGACGGCGATGCTGATGCCGGCGACGCTTGCAGCGCACAAGAAACGCTGGGCTCTGGTCTATCCGAATTTCGAATACGGGCAGGCAGCAGCGGCCGCTTTCAAGGAATTGATGAAGGCGAAACAGCCGGACTTCGAAGTCGTCACCGAACAGGCGACTCCGCTCGGCAAGATCGATGCCGGAGCGGTCGCGCAGGCGATCGATGACGCCAAGCCCGATGGAATTTTCAACGTGCTGTTCGGGGGCGATCTCGCCAAGTTTGTGCGCGAGGGCAATACGCGCGGCATCTTCAAAAACAGAACCGTGGTGAGCTTGCTGTCGGGCGAGCCGGAATATCTCGACCCGTTGCGCGACGAGGCGCCGGTCGGCTGGATCGTGACCGGCTATCCCTGGAACAAGATCAAGATTCCCGAGCACACCGCGTTTCTGAAAGCGTATCAGGCCAAGTACCACGACTATCCGCGGCTCGGCTCCGTCGTCGGCTATGTGACGATGAAGTCGCTCGCCGCCGGTATCGCCAAGGCGAAATCGACAGAGCCCGACAAGCTCGTCGCGGCGTTCAAAGGGTTGAAAATCGACGGGCCGTTCGGGCCGTTCTATTACCGGGCGATCGACCATCAGGCGACGATGGGCTGCTTCGTCGGCAAGATCGCGCTCGAGAACGGCAAGGGCACGATGGTCGACTTCAAGTACGTCGACGGCGCTTCGGTGATGCCGCCGGATTCGGAGATCAGGAAGCTGCGGCCGGCGAGCGCGAATTGACCTTGCTCTTCGCTCCGAACCCCACCACGCTGTCATTCCGGGGCGCGGGCGCAAGCCCGCGAGCCCGGAATCCATAACTTCGGTCTGTGATTATGGATTCCGGCTCGCGCGCAAAGAGCGCGCGGCCGGAATGACGTCGGTGGGATGCAGGGGCGATAAGCAAGAGAAATGACTCTTTCTGCACTTCTCTTTCAGGCGCTCAACGGACTCTCATCGGCTTCCGGCCTGTTTCTCGTCGCCGCCGGCCTGTCGCTGATCTTCGGCGTCACGCGCATCGTCAATATTGCGCACGGGTCCCTCTATATGCTCGGGACCTACATCGCCTATTCGCTGGCGATGAACATCGGCGGCGCGCTCGGCTTCTGGGGCGGTATCGTCGCGACCGCAATCCTTGTCGGCATTCTCGGCGCGCTCATCGAGATTGTGCTGCTGCGGCGCATTTATCGCGCGCCGGAGCTGTTTCAACTGCTGGCGACATTTGCGCTGGTGCTCATCATCAACGACGCCGCGCTGTGGATCTGGGGACCGGAGGATTTGCTCGGCCCGCGCGCGCCGGGATTGCGCGGCGCCATCGAAATTTTCGGGCGGCATCTTCCGACCTACGATCTGTTTCTGATCTTCGTCGGCCCCGCGGTGCTCATTGCAATGCATTTTGCTTTGGCGAAAACGCGTTTCGGCCGCCTCGTGCGGGCGGCGACGCAAGACCGCGAAATGGTCGGCGCGCTCGGCGTCAATCAGGCGATTCTGTTCACCGTGGTGTTCGCGCTCGGCTCGGGGCTTGCGGGGCTCGGCGGCGCATTGCAGGTCGCGCGCGAGCCGGCGAACCTGAGCACCGATCTCACGGCCATCAGCGATGCGTTCGTCGTCGTCGTGGTCGGCGGCATGGGTTCGATTAGCGGCGCTTATCTCGCCGCCGTCATCATCGCGGAAGTGAAGGCGCTCTGCATCGGCATCGGCGTCGTGCACATCGCCGGGATGGCGCTGAATTTTTCCAAGCTCACGCTAGTTGCCGAATTTCTGGTGATGGCGATCGTGCTGATCGTGCGGCCGTACGGCTTGCTCGGACGCGTGCAGGCGGCGGTGCGCTCGATCGCGGAGCCGGAAGACCCGATCCGGCCGGCAACTCCCGCGTTCAAGGTGTTTGCGGCGGTGGTGCTGGTCGTTCTCATCTTCATGCCGCTTATCGCACGCAATTCGCCCTACACGCTGGTGCTCGGCATCGACGTGCTGATCGCGGTGCTGTTCGCAACGAGCCTGCATTTCATCATGGGGCCCGGCGGCATGCACTCGTTCGGTCATGCCGCCTATTTCGGACTTGGTGCGTACGGCGCGGCGCTGTTGGTGAAATGGCTCGCGGCGCCCATGGGTGTCGCATTGTTGGGAGCGCCTGCTCTTGCGCTGCTCGGCGCGCTGCTGTTCGGCTGGTTCGCGGTACGC
>DASUKT010000357.1:0-11053 GCA_036278575.1 Pseudolabrys sp.
TTTCACCGGCAGCGTGCCCAAGCCCACCGGATTGCCGGCGATGCACCAGCCGGTTTCCGTCTGCCACCAGTGATCGATCACCGGCTTTTTCAGAACCTGCTCCGCCCATTCCACGGTCGGCGGATCGGCACGCTCGCCGGCAAGGAACAGAGTGCGGAATTTTGATAGATCGTATTTGCCGATCAGCGCGCCCTTTGGGTCTTCCTTCTTGATGGCGCGGAAGGCGGTCGGCGCGGTGAACAGCGCCACCGCCTTGTGCTGCGCGATCACGCGCCAGAACGCGCCGGCATCCGGCGTGCCGATCGGTTTGCCCTCGTACATGATCGAGGTGCAGCCGTGGATGAGCGGCGCGTAAACGATGTAGGAATGGCCGACGACCCAGCCGATGTCGGAGGCGGTCCACCAGGTTTCGCCGGGATTGACGCCATAAAGATATTGCATCGACCACGGCAGCGCGACGAGATGGCCCCCGTTGTCGCGCACGACGCCTTTCGGCACACCGGTCGTGCCCGACGTGTAGAGGATGTAGAGCGGATCGGTGGCGGCGACCGGCACGCATTCGGACGTCTTGGCGTAATTGACCGCATGCTCCCATACCGTGCGCCAGTCCTGGTCACGGCCTTCGATCATCGTGGCTTCGCATTGCGGACGCTGGAGGATGAGGCAGGCCGGCACTTTGTGCTGCGCGAGCTTTATCGCTTCGTCGAGCAGCGGCTTGTAAGGAATGACGCGCGCGGCCTCGATGCCGCACGACGCAGAGAGGATGAGCTTCGGCTTGGCGTCGTCGATGCGGGTTGCGAGCTCCTTCGGCGCAAATCCGCCGAACACCACCGAATGCACCGCGCCGATGCGCGCGCAGGCGAGCATCGCGAACACCGCTTCCGGCACCATCGGCATGTAGAGGATGACGCGGTCGCCCTTGCCGACGCCGAAGTCGCGCAGGATGGCGCCGAGCATCTGCACTTCTGACAGCACGCGGCCGTAGGTGAAGGTCTTGACGGTGTCGGTAACGGGTGAATCGTAGATCAGCGCGACCTGATCGTTGCGGCCGTTGGCGACGTGCCGGTCCAGTGCGTTGTAGCAGGTGTTGCAGGCCGCGTCGGGAAACCAGCGGCCGTAGATGCCGGCCTCGGCATCGAAGATTTTTTTCGGCGCCTCGTACCAATCGATCGCCTGCGCGGCTTCGGCCCAGAAGCCTTCCGGGTCTTTTTGCCAGCGGGCGTAAACGTCGTGATAGCGGCTCGCGCGGGCGTCCATTGTTGTTGTTCCTCCACCCCGTCGCCGTCATCCTGAGGTGCGACCCCGGCGTCGAGCCGGGGGAGCCTCGAAGGATGACGGGCACTGAATCCCGGGCCGTCGCCCTTCGAGGCCGCCGCTCGCGGCGGCACCTCAGGGTGACGGTTCGAGGTGATTGTGTCCCGCCCGGCATACGCAAACAAGGCTGGTGAAGTTGCCGCCTATCGCCTACTCAGGTGTCATCGCCCGCGAAAGTGGGCGATCCAGTATCCCCTGTAGCGCCGTAATTACTGGATTCCCCGCTTACGCGGGGAATGACAGCCGAGAATGCCAGATGCCGATCATCACCGATCCCCTCTTCTATGCCGTTGCCGTGCCCGCTGTGATCGCGCTCGGCATCTCGAAGGGCGGCTTCTCCGGCCTCGGCACGCTGGCCGTGCCGCTCATGGCGCTCGCGGTCTCGCCGATCCAGGCGATGGGCATTCTGGTGCCGATCCTGCTCGCGCAGGACGTGGTGACCGTGTGGTCGTATCGGCGAACCTGGGACGCGCGCATCCTCAAGGTGATGATCCCGGGGCAAATTGCCGGCGTATGCCTCGCCTGGGCGCTTGCGGCTTACGTGCCGGACGCCGCGATCCGGCTTGCCATCGGCATCATTGCGGTGAGCTTCGTGCTCAACCACTGGCTCGGCATCAGCGCGCTGATGCGCGCGCGGCCGACCGCCACCGCCGGCGTGCTCTGGGGCACCGTCTCCGGCATCACGTCGTTTCTCGCCAATTCCGGCGCGCCGCCGTTCCAGATCTATGTGCTGCCGCAGAAGCTCGACAAGGAGACCTTCGTCGGCACCTACGCGCTGTTTTTCGCGGCGAGCAATTTGCTGAAAGTGGTGCCCTATTTCATGCTGGGCCAGCTCAGCGCCACGAATGTAACGACAGGTGCCACCCTGCTGCCGCTTGCCGTGGCCGCGAACGTCGCCGGCGTCTGGCTGGTGCGGCGCACGCCGGCGGAATTCTTCTATCGCGTCATCTACGTCCTGATTTTTGTGATCGGGCTGCAGCTCATCTACGCAGGCGTGACCGGCATCGCGCGCGGGTAAGCCATAGTGCCTGTCATCATCCGCGAAAGCGGGTGATCCAGTAAACACTGACGTGCTTGTGGGATACTGGATGCCCCGCTTGCGCGGGGCATGACGGCCAACATTGCTTGCCAGCCTTTTCCTTGGCTAACGTAGCGCCAAGAGGAAACGCAAAAATGGCGAA
This sequence comes from Pseudolabrys sp., assembly GCA_036278575.1. Classification (GTDB taxonomy): domain Bacteria; phylum Pseudomonadota; class Alphaproteobacteria; order Rhizobiales; family Xanthobacteraceae; genus Pseudolabrys. The sequence continues at coordinate 2,496 of DASUKT010000357.1, forward strand.
AACGCCTTACGACACCGATCTCGACCGCAACCCGGCCAATTTCCAGCCGCTGACGCCGCTCACCTTCCTCGCGCGGGCGGCGGACGTCTTTCCGGACCACGTCGCCATCATCCACGGGCCGCTGCGGCGCACTTATGCCGAGTTCTACGCCCGCTCTCGGCGGCTGGCCTCGGCGCTGGCAAAGCGCGGCATCAAGCGCGGCGACACGGTCTCGGCGATGCTCGCCAATACGCCGGCAATGCTCGAATGCCACTACGGCGTGCCGATGTGCCAGGCCGTACTCAACACGCTCAACACGCGGCTCGATGCGGCGATCATCGCGTTCTCACTCGACCATGCCGATGCCAAGGTCGTCATCATCGACCGCGAATATTCGAAGGTGATGAAGGCGGCGCTCGCGCTTTGCAAAGTGAAGCCGCTGGTCATCGATTACGACGATCCCGAATATACCGGCGGCGGCGAGCGCATCGGCGAGATCGAATACGAGGAGTTCGTCGCGCAGGGCGATCCCGATTTCGTCTGGAAGATGCCGGACGACGAATGGGACGCGATCTCGCTCAACTACACGAGCGGTACCACCGGCGATCCGAAGGGCGTCGTCTATCACCATCGCGGCGCGGCGCTGCTCGGCACCGGCAACATCGTCACCTGCAGCATGGCCAAGCATCCGGTCTATCTGTGGACGCTGCCGATGTTTCATTGCAACGGCTGGTGCTTCCCCTGGTCGATCTCGGTCGTCGCCGGCACGCACGTGTGCCTGCGCGCCGTGCGCGCGCCGGCGATGTACGACGCGATTGCCAATCACAAGGTCACGCACCTTTGCGGCGCGCCGATCGTGATGGCGACGCTGCTCAACGCGCCAGCGAACGAGAAAAAGCCGCTGCCGCACGTCGTGGAATTTTTCACCGCCGCAGCACCGCCGCCCGAGGCCGTGCTGGCGGCCATGAAGGAGGCCGGCTTCAACGTCACGCATCTTTACGGGCTGACCGAATGCTACGGGCCGGCCGTGGTCAACGACTGGAACACCGCTTGGGACGCGCTCTCTGGCTCGGAGCAAGCGGCGAAGAAAGCGCGCCAGGGCGTGCGCTACGGGGCGCTCGAGGCGCTGGATGTGCGCGACCCGGAAACGATGCAGCCGGTTGCGCGCGACGGCGCGGCGCTCGGCGAGGTGATGATGCGCGGCAACGTGGTGATGAAGGGCTATCTGAAGAACAAAACCGCGACCGGAAAGGCCTTCGCCGGCGGCTGGTTTCACACTGGCGACATCGGCGTCATGCATCCCGACGGCTACATCCAGCTCAAGGACCGCTCCAAGGACATCATCATTTCGGGGGGCGAGAACATCTCGTCAATCGAAGTGGAGGACGCGCTTTACAAGCATCCGGCGGTCGCGACCGTCGCGGTGGTGGCAAAGCCCGACGAGAAATGGGGCGAGACGCCGTGCGCGTTCGTCGAACTGAAGCCCGGCACTCAAGCGAGCGCCGACGAGTTGATGCAATGGTGCCGCAAGCATCTCGCGAGCTACAAATGCCCGCGCTATTTTGTGTTTGCTGACGTGCCAAAGACAAGCACGGGGAAGATTCAGAAATTCAAGCTGAGAGAGATGGCGAAGGGGGTGTGACCCCGACTATTTAGCGCGATGTGACAGATGGAAAGGAATATGCAAGAGAAGAAATGCACCCGGTGCGGTGAGGTCAAATCGGCCACGCGAGAATTCTTCGGTTCCACTCGCTCTGGCAATTTGAGAGGCTATTGCCGTACCTGCATGAACCATGCATCTACGGAGTACGAAAGAAACAATAAAGATCGGCGACGCGACCGCGATGCCAAACGGGCTAGTACTGACTCAAACGCGCGCGCAGGGTTCGACGACTCGACGAAGAGGGCACTATTGAAACGGCAGGCCGGACTATGCCCTTGCTGCTTCCTCCCGATCACTAGTATCGCTCTGGCAGAGATTGACCACACGATTCCGCTCGCGAGAGGCGGCAATCACGATGCATCGAATTTCATGCTTGCACACTCTCAGTGCAATAAAGAAAAGCACAACAAAACACTCGCCGAACACTGGGAGTGGAGAGTGCGTGTCCGACTCGACCCCGAGAATTTGGGCCGGAAGCATGGGTTGATACCATGACAACAGTGAACTTGCTGGAAGCACTACAGGAGCAACGAGCCCAATTGGAACGTCTGCTCGAAAAAAAGATTTGGATTAGCGAGGCACCGAACGCCACGATCGAGGAGATGAATATTCAGGTAGCTCAAATAAAATCCTTGATTGAAGAACTCGATAATTTGATTCAAGGCAGGCGACGTAGCACGTAGCCAGAAGCTACGGCCTGATGATCCACAATGCACAGACCGAAACAGGAATAATGACGGCAAATTACTTTAGCCCCTCGCAGCGCAAATCGTGCTCAGCTGAGAGATAACGCCGCCGATTTCCGATCTGCATGTTCTTGTGACGCGGACAGAAGCCGTTCGCCTTGTGCGGCTTGCACAGCAGGCATCCGGCGCGGGCACTTTTGGGTCGCTTGCGCTTGAAATGCATCGGAAATTCCTTCGTATGCTTTAGCACACACGGCGCATCCATCTGAACGATTAGGCGTCGCGACTAAACAAGCTGCATCCTGAGCTCGCGCCCGACGATGTGCGCCGCCCGTTGCAGGCTCTCGATCGTCGCGCTGCCGTTCTTGGGATCGAGCAGGCGATCCACCTGCGCACGGCTCGTCTTCATGAGCGCGGCCATGCGCTGTTTGGTGATCTTCTTTTTCTTCATCTCCCGGGCGAGCTGGAGGGCGATCACCGCCTTGGCGGCTGCCGCCGTCACCTCTTTGCGCAGCCCTTCCTCGTCAAGCCAGCTCTCGAAGCTCGATCCTATGTACGGGTTTTTTCTTGCCATGTTCTCAGCTCCTTCAATCGCTGCCTTGCCAAAGCCAAATCATCCGCCGCACGAGGAAGCCCGTTCAGCCACTCGCGGACTGGTTCCCGGCCTGCCGCCGACCTCCAGAACGCGAGCGGAATTGGGTTCAGACGGTCCGGCGTCTATGTATCAAAAAAGATACAAAATTCAAGGAGGGATAAAATCAATCTGCGCTTCTGACGCAAGATACCTCAAAATAGCGCGCTTTGCGGCCGGGAGTTAGCGCCGGCTCGATATAACAAATGAAGAGCGAGGTGCGAAGGCGGTGTACGAGATCGACATGAAGAAGGGCGTAGCGGCCCTCAGCACTCAAACGGTTGCGTCATGTTGAGTTACGCATCGGAGAAAGCCACAACCCCGGAGGTAACCCGGTAGACCGCCATTCCTGGCCGCGCTTATAATTCCCATTGGCAACGGGCTTCCCGTGCGGCCCGGCCTGTTCGCGCGGGATCATGCGATGGGGGTCGCTCAATGAAAATTTCATCCGTTCTGCTCGCCGGTGCGTGCGCCGGCATTCTCGGCGTGGCGTCCGCCCAGGCGGGCTCGACGCTCAACGTCAAACTCGGCCTCTGGGAAATGACGACCCTGGGCCAGGTGTCCGGCGTGCCGCCGATTCCGCCGGAAGCCCTTGCGCGGATGACGCCCGAGCAGCGCGCGCGCATGCAGGCGGCGATGACCGCGGGCATGGCGCGTCAGAACAAGCCGAAAGTGCGCAAGTACTGCGTGACGCAAAAGGATCTCGAACGCGGCCTCGACCTGAAAGACTCGCAAAGTGAGGGGTGCAAGTCGATCGTCACCTCAAACTCGCCGAGCGTCATGGAAATGCGTCAGACGTGCAGCGGCCGCCATAAAGTAAACGGCACGATCCGTATCGAGGCGCCCAATCCGGAAACGGTCGTCGGCAAGTTCAACCTGGTAATGAGCGAAGGGCCGAACACCATGACGATGAAATTCGCCATGCACGGCAGATGGCTCGGCACGAATTGCGGCAACGTGAAGTCGGACGACTAAAAGAATTTCACCCCTTATTTCGGGAGCGAATATTCAATAGCTGAAGCGCGTAAGATTAAACTTGATCGGCTTGCGCGCCTCAGAGCCTGACCAAAAATACAGGCTGTCATGCCCGGCTTTGCGCGGGGCATCCGATCGGGAACGTACCGCCCTTCTACGCGGGATTCGATCAGGTTGAATCGCCATCGTCATTGCGAGGAGTCCCATGAGGCGACGAAGCAATCTAAGGGTTCCGTGCGATCCCTGGATTGCTTCGCGGAGCCTGTCATCGGGCCGCGCTTCGCGCGGACCCGTTGGCTCGCAATGACGGTTCAACTTGATTGGATTCCGCTCTAAGCGGGATGGCCGGGACAAGCCCGGCCATGACGACGGTTGAGTCTGCGCAGGCGGAAATTGCCCTACCGATTGCGTCCCGACTCACCGGGGCCGCCGAGCGGATTGAACATCCGGTTGGCGTCTTCATAGAAGGTCGCGCTCGGCGATTGCTGCCGGCCGTGGAATTGTAGCGTGCCGCCGCCGATTTGAACCTTGCCGCCGTTTGCACTTTCGAGCCGAGACGTCGGACTGGTCAGATCGAGGTTCGAGGAGCCGTCCTGCGTCACGGTGTTGGCGCCTTCGAGTGTGAACGCGTGCGCCGCCGAAACCGGCAGCGCCAGCGCCATCAGCGCGGAGGCGAAAACGGCGAAACAAAATTGCGGCAACAGTTTCATGGCTTCCTCAGACGTGTTGTCGAACCGCGACGGTGCGAAGGCATCATGGCCGCAGTGCGGCGGAGAGTCGGGCGGTTTTGCCCGATTTGCAAGTTAATTCCGCGTGGCGCCCGGTTTTATCTAAACCCGTGGCGCTATTGCACTTTCAGCCCAAGCTTGTGCACGAGGCCGCTCCATTTGGTTTCTTCCTTGTCGATATCCTTGGCGTAGCCGTCCGGCGTCGAGGTCATCGGGTCGCCACCCTCGAAATGGATGCGCTTGATGACATCCGGCGCGGCGACGATCTTGTTGAGTTCGGCGTTGAGCCGATCGACGACCGCTTTCGGCGTGCCGGCGGGCGCCAGCAAGCCGTAGTGCAGCACGGCCTCGAATCCCGGCATGCCGGATTCATCGAACGTCGGCGTGTCCGGCAGCAGTGCGGTGCGCTTTGCGCTGGTGACGGCGATGACGCGCAAGGTGCCGGCTTTGACGTTGCCGATCGCCGGCGGCAGCACGCCGAAGGCGACGGGAATCTGGTTGCCGAGGAGATCGTTCATCACCGGCGCGGTGCCTTTGTAGGGAATGATGGCGGCGTCGATCCCGGCCACCGATTTGAACAGTTGCGCCGTCATGTAACCGCCGGTGCCGACGGCCGACGTGCCGATGTTGAGCTTGCCGGGATTTTTGCGCGCGAGCGCGATGAACTCCGCGACCGACTTCGGCTTGAACGAGGGATGCGCAATGAGCGCGACCGGCATCGAGGCGACGAGCCCGATGGGCGCGAAATCCTTACGCGGGTCGTAACCGGCGCGTCCGGCGTACAGGCTCGGATTGATCGAGATGGTGCCCGTGTGGCCGAGCAGCAGGGTGTAACCGTCCGGCTTGGCGTGCGCGACTGCACGCGTGCCGATGGTGCCTCCGGCGCCGGATTTATTGTCGACGATCACGGCACCGTGCAGCGCGTCCTGCAGCTTGCCTGCAACGATGCGCGCGAGCGTGTCAACGCCGCCGCCCGGCGGATATGGCACGACCAATGTAATGGTGCGCTCCGGATATCCGGCGGCAGACGCGGGAGCCGAAAGTGCAATGAGAGCCAACGCCAGAGTCCATGCAAAGACAGCTTTTTTACAGATCATTTCCGGAATTCCTTGCCGATACGCTGCGCCAGCATAAAACAAAGCCGCCGACCCGAAAGCCGGCGGCTGCATACCGCGAATACCTAAATCTCGTCCGTCCGGGCCTGGAGCGCTCTCGCGTTCCGGGCCCATCGCTTCAACAAAAGACCGCCTGTGGTGCGAACGGGACTAGTGGATGCTTACACTTGTCTGCCGCAATCGCGTTATTTCGTCCTTCACCTGCAACTTGCGACGCTTGAGTTCTCTTACTTTCAGGTCATCCACCGCCGGGTGGGTGAGGTATTCATTGATTTCTTCTTCGAGTGCCTGATGCCGCTTTTCGAGCTCCGCAAGATGCGATTGCATCGACATGTAGGATGTCTCCTCAATCTGTGGCTCCGACGGACATAAGTTTACACCAGAGTCGCGGCAAGAGCGACCTGCGCCGTAAGCGCGCATGTCGCAGGCCGGCTTGTTCCGCCAATAACCTTGGCCGGACAGAGACTTGCCGCAGGCGCTCATGGTCCTGTGGAAAATGGGACAATTATTGGCGATAATCGGGCGGCGACATTTTGCGACGCCTTGCACCTCAGGCTGAGGTCCCGGGGCGGAACCCGCGGTGGCAATGACCAAAGAGGAAGAGCACGAGTTGCGCGAGCAGCTGGCGCGGCTGCTGCAGGAGCACCGCGACCTCGATGCCGCGATTGACGCACTGGCCGATTCACCCGGTTCCGACCTGATCCAGGTGCAGCGGCTGAAAAAGCACAAGCTCGTATTGCGCGACAAAATCCGGCAGATCGAGGATCAACTTACGCCGGATATTATTGCCTGACCGTCATTCCGGGCAGCGCCAACGGGTCCGCGCAAAGCGCGGCCCGATGACAGGCTCCGCGCTGAACCCGGAATCCAGACATGACTGTTGATCTCGATTTCTGGATTCCGGGTTCGCGGGCTTTGCCCGCGCCCCGGAATGACCGCAGAACGGCGTTCTACAGCCGCCCCTCCTTCTTGCGCGCATACATGGCCTTGTCGGCCGCAGCGATGACGGTAGCGGTCGAGCCGTCCGGCTGCAGCGGCGCACAGCCGGCGCTGGCGCCGACCGACAGGCGCGTTTTGCCCCGGGCTACGCTCGTCTGCGCCACGACCATCTCGAGATTACGCGCCTTCGCCACCGCGTGCGGTGCACTGACGTTCCATAACAGCACCGCAAACTCGTCGCCGCCGAGCCGCGCCACCACGTCCGAGGCGCGGACGTGACGCGTGAGCGCGACGGCGACCGCCTTAAGCAGCGCGTCACCGGCGGCATGGCCATGGCGGTCGTTGACGGCTTTGAAGCCGTCGAGATCGATGTAAACCAGCGCCGCGCCGGTACCGTAGCGCTTGATGTAAGCGATCGCGCGTGTCAGCACGCGCGCAAAGCCGCGCCGATTGAAAATGCCGAGCAAAGGGTCGATGTCCTGGCGCGCCTTGAGGTCGTCGATGCGCTTGCGCGCGGCGGCAAGCTCCGTTTTGAGCCGCCTGACTTCGGCACGCAGCCGGCCTGCCACATGGCCAGTTCTTTTTGCCGGACGTGTTTTACGTTTGGTCTTCGCCACCTCAGCCCTCGTGGAATCACTCGATTGAACGGCAGCATATAGAGCCCGTTTCGCCTTGCCACGGGGGCTTCGCAACCTATAATGCGCCGCTTCCTTTCGGGTGGGGCCCGAATCGGGGCACGCATGGCTTCAGCAAAACCGGTCGCGATCATCATGGGCAGCCAGTCCGACTGGCAGACCATGAAGCACGCCGCCGATACGCTCGATGCGCTCAAGATTGGCCACGAAGCGCTGATCGTCTCGGCGCATCGTACGCCGAAGCGGCTCTACGACTTCGCGTATTCGGCCCGCGACAAGGGTTTTAAGGTGGTGATCGCCGGCGCGGGCGGCGCCGCTCACCTCCCCGGCATGACCGCATCGATGACGCCACTGCCGGTCTTTGGCGTGCCGATGAATACGCATGCGCTCGAGGGCAAGGACTCGCTTTTGTCGATCATGCAGATGCCGGGCGGCATTCCGGTCGGAACGCTGGCGATCGGCAAGCCGGGCGCAATCAACGCGGCGCTGCTTGCGGCCGCCGTTCTCGCCCTCTCCGATCCGAAAGTCGCCAAGCGGCTCGATGCCTGGCGCGCGCGGCAGACCAAGTCCGTGGCGAAGCAGCCCAAAGACTGATCGTGTTAAAGCCCGGCGCGACCATCGGCATTCTTGGCGGCGGCCAGCTTGGCCGCATGCTGGCGCTCGCCGCGGCTCCGCTTGGCTTCAAATGCCACATCTATGCGCCGGAACGCGATTCCTGCGCGTTCGAGGTGGCGCGGCAGAGCACGTGCGCACCCTATGACAACGAGGCCGCGCTGTTGCGGTTTGCGCGCACCGTCGATGTCATCACCTATGAGTTCGAAAACGTGCCGGCGGAGACGGCCGCCTATCTCGCGGCGCGCAAGCAGGTGCTGCCCGATCGGAAGGTGCTGGAGACCACGCAGGACCGGCTCATCGAAAAGAACTTCGTCAGAGACCTGAGGATCGCGACCACGCCTTATGCGCCGGTGCACAGCGCCACACAACTCGCCGACGGCGTCGCCGCGGTTGGGTTGCCCGCCGTGCTCAAGACGCGGCGGCTCGGCTACGACGGCAAGGGACAGGTTAAACTCGGCAAAAGCGGCGATGCCGCAGCGGCCTGGCACGACTTGAAAAATGCGCCGTCGATTCTCGAAGGCTTCGTCGACTTCGAGTGCGAGGTGTCGGTTGTCGCCGCGCGTTCGCGCGAGGGCAAAGTCGAATGCTTCGA
>DASUKT010000358.1:0-8129 GCA_036278575.1 Pseudolabrys sp.
TCGGATTTTTTCAGGCGAGCGCCTTTTTCACGCGTTCCGGCGTCATCGGCGTTTCGCGCAGCCGCTTTCCGGTTAACGCTGCAAAGGCGTTGTTGATGGCGGGCGCGATCAACGGCGTCGCCATCTGGCCCGCCCCTGTCGGCGGATGATCCGTCGCTATGACGTCGATGTGCATCTGCGGAATGTCGCGCATCCGCATGACCTGATAGTCGTAGAAGTTCGACTGCTGGATTGCGCCGTCCTTCACTGTGATGCGCTCGGTGAGCGCCATGCCAAGCCCATAGACGATGCTGCTCTGTGTCTGCGCGACGACATTGTCCGGCTGCACCGGCGTGCCGCAATCGATCGTGCACCAGAAATTATGCACCTTGATTTGGCCTGTGCCGCGATCGACCGAAACATCGGCGATGCCGCCGAGCAGCGAGTTCGAGTAGTCGATGAAGGCGAAGCCCAGCGCATGGCCATCGGCCGGCTTCTTTCCCCAGTTCGCCATCTGCGCCACGCGTTCGACCACTGCTTTGCCGCGGGGCGTGTGCTTGAGCAGATCGAGACGTAACTGCACCGGGTCGATGCCGCGTTTAAGCGCAATTTCATCGAGGAAAGCTTCCTCGACGAATTTGTTGGCAGTAAACCCGATGCCACGCAGAGAAGACGTCCGCACGCCAGTGTCACGATAAATCTGCCCGCAATATTGGTTCGGGATGTCATAGGTCCGCATCTCCACGCCCAGCATCAGGATGAAGTCCTTGTGCTTGGCAAAATTGTAACGCACCGGATCCTGATACGGCGTCACCCGATCGCCGGCGAGGCGCTGGTGCCAGGCGACGATCTTCCCGGATTGATCCAGGCCGGCGCGCAGGTAATGCGCCGTAATCGGCCGCAGCCGCCCGTTATGCACGTCGTCTTCACGTGTCCACATCATCTTGACGGGACGCTTTGCTGCTTTTGAGAGCAGCACCGCATCGACGATAAATTCCTCGTCGCGGTGGCCGCGGCGGCCGAAGCCACCCCCCAGCAGCGTGTAGTGCAGCTTCACCTTGTCGCGCGAAATGCCGAGCGCCTTGGCCGGCGCTTCAACGCCCAGCGTCTGGCTCTGCGTGCCGCACCACACCTCGACCGAGGTGCCATCGGGCGAAACCGACGCGACCGAGTTCAACGGCTCCATCTGTGCGTGATAAGCATAATCGCAGCGATATTCGGCTTCGATGACGCTCGCTGCTTTGGCGAGCTCACTCTCGGCATCGCCTTGCTTGAACCAGTCATTGGTCACGGGAACGCTGAGATTTTTAGCGTCGGCGGCGAACGCTTCAATTCCCTTGTCGCTGTCGAAGCCCCATGCCTTGCCCGTGCGATGCCAGGTGATGGATTGCTCGACGGCTTCCCGCCCCGCGAAAACGGCCCAGGCCGTCTCCGCAAGAACGCCGACGCCGTAAGGCAGGCGCACCGTCGAAATCACGCCCGGTATTGCTTTCACCTTCGTTTCGTCGAACTTGTCCGGCGTGCCGCCCTCCACCGGGCTGCGCACGATCGCGCCATAGATCATGCCGGGCAATTCTACGTCGATCGAATATTGCGCGGTGCCGTTGACCTTATTCGGTAACTCGACACGCAGCACGTCTTTGCCGATGAGGCGGAAGTTCTTCGGCTGCTTGAGTTGCTCCGGCTTGATATCCGGCGCTTTGGCAGGCGCCTCGGCAAAGGCGGCGATCTCGCCGTAGCTTATTTTGCGCCCGGATTTTGCGTGAACGACGGTGCTTGGCTCCGTCGTCAATTCCTCAACCGCGACATTCCAATGCTTGGCCGCGTTGTCCAGCAGCACGCGGCGCACCTGAGCACCGAACAGGCGCAACTCCTTGTAATACGAGCGCACGGCGTTGCTGCCGGCGGTGTACATCAAGCCGCCGAATCCCGGATTACCGTAGATTTTCTCGATGACCGGCGCCGGCACGACACGCACCTTGCTCCAGTCGGCGTCCATCTCTTCGGCCACGATCAGCGGCAGCGAGGTCATCGACCCCTGCCCCATCTCAGTCGCGGGCGACATGATGAAGATCATGCCGTCCGGCTCGATGCTGGCCCACGGAGACAGTGTCTTGCCGCCCGTTGCGACTGCGGGCATTGCGGCCTCGGCCGATCGGCCGGCGAACGCGAAGGCAAAGCTCAAGCCTGCCGCGCCGACCATGAAGCGGCGGCGTGACAATTCAAATTGCGAGGGTGAAAAGATCTGGTTCATGGCTTAGCCCTCCCGCGATGCGCGTTCGACCGCGCTCAGGATGCGTGCGTAGGTTCCGCAGCGGCAGATGTGCGCGCTCATGTGTTCGACGATTTCGTCGCGCGTGGGATGGGGATTATGTTTGAGCAAATCGGCGGCGCTCATGATCTGCCCCGACTGGCAGTAGCCGCATTGCGGCACTTTTTCTGCAAGCCAGGCCTTCTGAACCGGATGCGATAAATCGTCCGACAGGCCTTCAATCGTCGTGACCGACTTGCCGGAAATCTCGCTCACTTGCGTTTGGCACGAGAACGCGCGCTTGCCGTCGATGTGCACCATGCAAGCGCCGCACAAGCCGACGCCGCAGCCGAATTTCGTTCCGCTTAACTTCAGTCCTTCGCGGATCACCCACAACAGCGGCGTTGCAGGTGGCGCGTCGGTCGACGCAGGTTTTCCATTGACGGTGAACTGGATCATCATCCCCTCCCAATTTCCCCGACACTGCCTGCCGGGAAAGTGGAGAGGCTACTGACCCGCTGTGCCGGGCTCCAGAGGCCGGCAGACAAGTCGCAAATAATTTACTGAAAGGCAAAGTCGCACCGGCAGGTGCGTTGAATGCATTGACCGACGCACACGGCATACGGCGTGCTGGAAGAACCGGTTTCATTGCATTTTTTTACACAGGAACAGGAACCGAACGCTTGCTACCGCGTTTTGCGGGTCAAGGGGGAAAGCAGCCTTGCGGAAGAGCTTAATTTCATTGGAATTTTCGACCCATTCGCGCTTGCGCCGGCGGCTCCACGAGCGCACGGTGACGGAGAGTAGTGTCTGGCGCCCGACATGGGCCGGGTTGAACGGTTGACCATGAGCCTCAACGAAATAACTGCCGTCGCCCCATCCTCCAACATCAATCTCCGGCTCGGCAACAAAGCCGCGGTCCTCAAGGCGCCTCCCGACTTTATCGACATGCTCCCGGTCGCGATCTACGCCTGCGACGGCAAGGGCCGCGTCTTATGGTTCAATCGCCGGGCCGTCGATCTCTGGGGGCGCGCTCCGCGCATCGGCGACGACACCGAATTATTCTGCGGATCGCACAAGCTCTATTTCAATGGCCGGCTGATTGCGCGGGAAGAGACGCCGATGGCGACGGTGTTGCGTACCGGCGAGGCCATCCAGGGTGTCGAGGGAATCGTCGAACGTCCCGATGGCTCGCGTATTTGGGCAACCGTGCATATCGAGCCGATCAAGAACGAAGCCGGCGCAGTTCTCGGCGCCATCAACTGCTTTCATGACACGACGGCCACGCACGAGGCGCAAGCCGCGCTCCAGCGGCATCAAAAAGATCTTGAAGACTTTTTCGACAATGCCGCCGTCGGAATGCATCTCGTCGGCCCCGACGGAACGATCCTGCGCGCAAACAGATCGGAGCTCGATCTGCTCGGCTATCAGGCATCCGAATATATCGGCCGCAACGTAAAGGAATTTCATGCCGACGAGCCGGTCATCAACGACATTCTCTGCCGCCTTTCCAACGGAGAGCACCTCGACAAGTATCCGGCCCGTCTGCGTACAAAAGACGGCGGCATTCGCGATGTCCTGATCACTTCGAGCGTGCAGTTCCGCGACGGCAAATTCATCAACACGCGTTGCATTACGCTTGATGTGACCGCGTGGAAGAAGGCGAACGAGGAACTCGCCGAACATCATCAGCGGTTCGCGGCGACCTACGAGCATGCTGACATCGGCATCACCGAAGTCGACGCGGCAGGCCGGCGTCTGCGCGTTAACAAGGCGGCCTGCGAGATCCTGGGGCTTCCACGGGAGAAATTGGTCGGGACCTCGCCTTACGACATCATGACCGTGAATGACGGGGAACACGATCGGGACCAGCACGAGCGCATGGTGGCCGGAAATCTCGACCGCTACACCGCGCAGAGTCGCTATATCCGCCCCGACGGCAAAATCGTCTGGATCGATCTGATGGGCTCGGCGGTGCGCGACGCGCAGGGCCGCTTCCTCTATTCGGTCCGCGTGTTCAAGGATGTTACCGCCGCAAAACAGGCGGCTCAGGCGTTGGCGGAAAGCAGGCAGCGATTGATCGCGACCTATGAGAACGCCGGTGTCGCAATTTCCGAAGTGGATGAAAACGGCCGGCTGCTGCACGTCAATGAGACCGCCTGCAAGATTAGCGGTTACGCGCGGGAGGAACTGCTCAAGCTATCGGTCTTCGACGTGACCCATCCGGACGACCGTGAGCCGGATTTCGAGCGCTTCCGTCAGCAGGTCGACGCCGCCGGACAGCCGAAAACAATCGAGAAGCGGCTGATCCGCAAGGACGGCCGGATCGTTTGGGTCGCGATCACGTCGTCAACCATCCGCGATGCGGAAGGGAAATTTCTCTATGGCATTCGCGTGATGCAAGACATCACCGACCGGCGGCGTGCGGACGAAAAATTGCGCGACAGCGAGCACCGCTTCCGCGAACTGATCGAAGCACTCCCGGCCGCGGTCTACACGACCGATGCCGACGGGCGCATCACGTTTTACAACCAGGCTGCGATCGAATTGTCAGGTCGTCGTCCGGTCGTCGGTAGCGATCAGTGGTGCGTCACCTGGAAGCTGTACAACACCGACGGAAGTGCCCTGCCGCACGATCAATGCCCGATGGCGGTCACGCTGCAAGAGGGGCGCCCGGTCCGCGGCGTCGAAGCAATCGCCGAGCGGCCGGACGGAACGCGGGTCCCGTTCATTCCTTATCCGACCCCGCTGCGCGACGCCGACGGCAACATGATCGGTGCGGTGAACATGCTGGTCGACATCAGCGAGCGCAAGCAGTCCGAAACAAGCCAGCGCGTGCTGCTCGACGAGTTGAACCATCGCGTCAAGAATAACATGCAGATGCTGCATTCGCTGTTGCGCACTGCGCAGCGCGAAACCGACGACGCCAGCGCCCGCGCCGTTCTCGCCAATGCGACCGACCGCATCGGCGCGATGGCGGCCGCGCAGCAAGTGCTTTACAGGGCCGGTGCGTCGATGGGGTACGACGCGCGGCACTTCCTGGAGGCGGTCTGCGACAGCGCCAGGAGCATGCTGAGCCGCGCCATCGATCTGAGAATCGTCGCGTGCACCGAGGACATGCTTTCGAACGATACCGCGATGCCGCTGGCGCTGATTATCCATGAATTGATCATCAATGCCGCAAAGCATGGCCTGAACGGCCGCGACAAAGGGTCGATCCGCGTGAGCTTAACAAGCAGCGACGAATCGTATCTCCTCATCGTCGAAGACGACGGGTCGGGCTTCGTGCTCGAGCACGTACGCAGGCGTTCTTCCGGTCTTGGGCTCGTTTTCGGGCTGGCGCGGCAACTCGGCGGTACGTTCACGGTCGAAAAGAACCGGGGCGCACGTTGCGTCGTTCAATTCGTCGAAAAAGGGTTGTGAGCGGGGGATTTTTGCCGGTGGAATCGAACGTCACTTTTCAGCCGACCAAAAAATTCGGGTTTCCATTTGCTGTCTTTGCCTCCGATGACCGAATGACGGCGCAGGACCTGCCAAAGAATATCAGCGTTCTGATCGTCGAGGACGACTACCTCGCCGCATCGGACGCCGAGGCCGTACTCACCGAAGCCGGCATTGACGTTGTCGGCATCGCCGGCTCCGCCGACGAGGCCGTGCGGCTTGCGAAATCCTCCCGGCCCAATCTCGTTCTCATGGATATTCGGCTGATCGGAAGCCGCGACGGCGTCGATGCGGCGATCGAGCTGTTTCGCGACCACGGAATCCGCTCTGTCTTCGCGACCGCGCACCATGACCCGCATGTGCGCTCGCGAGCCCAACCGGCGGCACCTCTTGGGTGGCTGGCAAAGCCCTACACCACGAATGCATTGATCGCGGTCGTGCGCTCGGCAGCGGCCGAGCTCAAGAAGTAATACCGCACAATACTGCCGTATCGCTTTTCATCGCTTGCGTGACGCCGCATGCACAGGCGAGTAGGGCTTCGCTACAATGTGACGATTGGTATTCCAGTACAGCGGCACGATAAAACATTGTCGTAATATTCAAATAGTTGTTATCGGCCTTAACTCGGCGGCGATCTGCTCATCCAATCTCCGGATCTGAAGGGCTGACGATGCCCTGTGGCGAGCGGCATTTTCGAGGGCGACATGACATTGACGGAGCTCGATTTCGGCCTGCCCAAGCTGCAAGCAGAGGCCGGCAATGGTCTCGGAGCGATCGACGACAACAACGCGACGCAGATGGCGCTTTCAACGGCGCTCGTTTCCGTTTTTCGCGGAAACTTTTGCGATGTGATTCTCCCCAATCGAAAAGCGGTATCGTTTTTGAAGAATACCGTGATTTATTCACTCGGCGACAAGGAGCGTACGCTGTTCTTTCTCACAAGCGGTTTTGTGAAAGTCGGCACGATCACCAGCAATGGCGGTGAGCTGATTTATGAAGTCCGCAAGGGCGGCGAAGTCGTCGGCGAACTTTGCGCCGCCGAGCGCGAGCGGCCGGATCGTGCAGTTGCGCTGGAAGATACCGACGCGATTCCCATTCCGTTCAATGACATAAGAGACTTGTTGATGACCGATCCGCGCCTGATGACCACCATGATCGATACTTTTTGCGCGGCGCTGAAACAGGCCTACGCACAAATCAATACGCTCGCGGGGGATAATACGATTAATCGGATCGCCAAGACTCTCGTGGGTTTGGCGGCAAAGATCGGCCAACGCTCCGGCGCCTTGGTCGAGTTGCCGATCTATCTTACGCAGGAAGAGATCGCTCAAATGGTCGCCGCGCGGCGCGAGCGCGTATCGACGGGGCTTAACTTTCTGCGCCGGCGGGGAATGGTACAGTATACAAATCGCGGACATTTGCTGATTCATGTCAGCGAGTTGGAGAATCTCGCCGCCGCCTGAGGCTCGCAAAGCCGCGACACGCATGGGCGCATGTTACAAATGTAACTGACGCTGGCGCCTCCCCTCCTTAGCCTCACCCCTCTTTTCTGCGTCGCTGTCGACGGCCCCACGCAGATCGCAATCGAGAACGGAGGGCGATATGAAAAAAACTTTAGTTGTTGCAGGCCTCGGTGTGGCCGCTCTTAGCGGGGCAATCATCGCTTCCGCCGCATCGCCGTCTGCGACCGATTTGGCGCTTTCGGCGAAGAAAGCCGTCCATGCAAATCGGGATAATTTCGATACACAGATCGCGCGCCATGCGCGAACGATGATGGAGGAAGGGCGCAAGATCTTCCGTTACGATACTTTCGGCAGCGAGCACTTCTGGGGCGACACGCTGCAGCTTCACAAAGCAATCGCAGGTGCAAAGAATGGCGGCGTCGGTCCCGGCGTTTCGCCAAAGACGGCGCTTGCGGTCGGTCTCAAGGTCGATGTCGATGCGCTGCCGGCGGCTTTAGTAAAGCAGATCAAGGCCGGAAAAGTGAATCTTGACGATCCGGCGACAACCATTGCGCTTCTGAAATTGAACGCCGTCGTCGGCGTCACCGCCTTCACCAACAAGGATGGCAGCGTGCGCTCGATGGGCATCCAGTGCGCGTTTTGCCATTCGACCGTGGATAATTCGTTCGCACCCGGCATCGGCCACCGGCTCGACGGCTGGCCCAACCAGGATCTCAACGTCGGCGCCATCGTTTCGCTTGCGCCCAATCTCAAGCCGTTCACCGATCTGCTCGGCGTCGATGTTGCGACGGTGAAGAAGGTGCTCGCGAGCTGGGGACCCGGTTGCTACGACGCGGAATTGGACAAGGACGGCAAAGCCTTCAGGCCCGACGGAAAACGGGCTTGCACGCTTATCCCGCCGGCTTTGGGTCTCGCCGGCGTCAACCTGCACACCTGGACCGGCTACGGCTCGGTGCCGTACTGGAACGCCTATGTGGCGGTCACGCAGATGCACG
>DASUKT010000359.1:0-9385 GCA_036278575.1 Pseudolabrys sp.
GCCAGCGGCGGCTTGGCCTATGGCGGCGTGAAAGCATCAACAAACGTCAACGTCGATGTTGCCGGATCATGCCCCGCCGTAAATGCCTTCTGCTCGATCGGCTCACTGTCGGGAACGCGCGTCGGCTGGACGCTCGGCGGCGGCGTGGAATCGATCATCGCCGGCAATTGGACCGCCCGGATCGACTACCTGTATTTCGACCTTGGACGCGAATCGTACCCGATTGTCAGTACCGTCACATTCGGACCCGGCGGCACCGAGGTCATGCGCGCGGACGCAAAATTCAGCGGTCACATCGTGCGCGCCGGCCTGAACTATCGCTTTTGACACGCGGTCAAGCACGAGCCGCCGGCAGCCGCGAAGTGAATTGAGACTGGCCGTGGGGCTAATGCGGCTCGCCGCCTTCCCGCTGCACGCGAGGGAAGGAAAGCGAAGAAAGCGCCTGCGCGAGCCTGGCGGGGCTTACCGGTTTGACGAAGTAGAAATCCATTCCCGCGTTGCGCGCTGCTTGTTCATTGGTGGCCTCGCCGCGGCCGGAAATCCCGATGATGGGCACCTTGCCCGCTTCGCCCGGCAGCGCACGGATGCGCCGCGTCGCCTCGATGCCGTCGAGTCCTGTGAGCGTCACGTCCATCAGCACGGCGTCATAACGGTTCCGCTGTACGGCTTGCACCGCGGCCTCGCCTGACTCGACGAAATCGACGCGGTGTCCCATCTCGGTAAGAATTGTGTTCATCACCACGCGTCCGTACGGATTGTCTTCTGCGCACAGGATTGCGAGCGGCGCTTCGAGTTTCTTTGCACCGCCCTCGTGAATGGAAATGGGCCCCGCGGTCACAAGATCGACCTGCACATTAAATCGGAAAGTACTGCCGCGGCCCTTGGAGCTCGTGACCGTAAGATCGCCGCCCATCAACTTGGCCAGCCGCTTGACGAACGAAAGCCCGAGGCCCGCGCCGCCGTATTTGCGCGCGACCTGTTCGCTCGCCTGCGCGAACGGCCGGAACAGCCGCTTGATCTCTTCGGCTGACAAGCCGATTCCAGTGTCAGTGAATGTGAACACGAGGCGAATTCTATCGCGGCCAGCCCGTTCGGCCTTGACCGAAAGAGCAACCGATCCGGCTTCCGTGAACTTCACGGCATTATCCGCGAGATTTTCCAGCGCCGCATGCAGACGCAAGGCATCGCCTGCAAGCACATCGGGCAGATCGGCGGGGATGGAAATGTCGACCTTGATACCCTTGCTTCCCGCACGCGCGGTGAGCGCGGTGGCAACGGTCTCCGCCAGACGACGCGGAGAGAAAGGCTCTCGTTGCAACACAATTCCGGCTGTGCTTGCGCGGGCGGCATCGACAATGAGCGTGGTGAGAGCGGCGAGATGTTCCGCGCCGTCCTTGACGGCGTTCGCCCATCGCCGCTCGCGCGGCGGTAGATCGGATGACGCCAGCAGTTCGGCAAGCGCGACGATACCGGTCAGCGGTGTTCGAATGTCATGCGCAACACCGGCAAGCGCGGCCTCGATCGCGGTCGCATCGTGCGCATGCGCAATGTGCGCCCGCGAACGGGTCGTGCGCTTTCTGCGCGTGCGCGGACGTTTGGCGCGCTTACGCCGTTGCTTCGCCATTCATAAATCCCTTACCCGGCTGGCAGGATGACATGGAAGCGTGGCTCAAGCGAGCCCGACCCTCCGGCGAATATCGGCTGCCGTGATTCCTTTGGCGCGCAGTTCGCGCAGACCTGTCGCTTGTGTCGATTTGGAAAGCTTCTTGCCGCCTTCGTCGAGGATCAACCGATGATGGCGGTAGGCAGGTTCAGGTAATTCGAGCAGCGCCTGCAGCAACCGGTGAACGCTTGTGGCGTGAAAGAGATCGTGTCCCCGCACCACATTTGTAATTCCTTGCAAAGCATCATCGACAACGACGGACAAATGATAACTGGTGGGAATATCCTTGCGCGCGAGGATCACACCGCCCCAAGCCGCCGGATTGGCCGCTATCGTGCCGCTTTCGTTGAACGGCCTCCCACCTGTCTCGCGCCACGTGAGCGTGCCGGCGCGCGCAATTGCGGCTTGCATATCGAGACGTAGCGAACAAGGCTCGCCGGCTTGCATGCGGCGGTGGCGCTCGTCGGGCGGCGGGTTCTTGCCCGTGCCCGGATAAAGCGGCACGCCGTCGGGATCGCGCGGCCAATCCGCCCGTTGCGCAAGCCGCGCAATTTCGGCACGGCTTTCAAAGGCGGGGTAAACAAGGCCCAACGCGTCGAGCTTTACTAACGCTGCCCGATAGGCGTCGAGATGATCGGACTGCCGCCGCACCGGCGTTTCCCATTCGACGCCGAGCCAAGCCAGGTCATCATAGATCGCCGCCTCGTACTCCGGCCTGCACCGCGTCGTATCGATATCCTCGATGCGAAGCAGCATGCGGCCGCCGGATGTACGCGCAAGATCGGCATTGACCAGCGCCGAGAAGGCGTGGCCGAGATGCAGGTAGCCGTTCGGCGAAGGCGCGAAGCGGAAGACGGGTGGCGACATAGACCCTCAGCTGTCATACCCCGGGTATACGGGACATCCAGTAAACGCCCGCTAAGCGATTTACGACAAGCGCTCGCGGTTACTGGATCGTCCGCTTTCGCGGACGATGACAGCCGAGTAGATTGCCCTTTCAGAATAACCGCATGACTCATTTCCTTCACACCGAAGCCGATTTGCAAGCCGGGCTGCAGCAACTGATCGCGGCCGATCCGCGGCTTGTGCCCGTCGCGGAAAAGGCCGGTACCTTCGCCTTGCGCCGTCGCGAGGCGGGCTTTGCCGGCCTTTGCGCCATCGTCTGCGGGCAGCAGCTTTCGACAGCAAGCGCCGCGGCCATTCGTAACCGGCTGTTTGCGGCATTCGACCCATTTCACCACGACGCGGTGCTGCGCGCGCGTACCGACAGACTCAAGCGGCTGGGCTTGTCGGCGCCGAAGATCAAATCGATCCGCGAAATCGGCAAGGCGGTGGCCAAAGGTCAAGTCGATCTCGATGCGGTCGGCAATATGGACGCCGATGTTGCCCATACGGCGCTCACTGCTTTGCACGGCGTGGGCCCGTGGACGGCCGACATCTATCTTCTCTTTTGCCTTGGGCATTCCGATGCGTGGCCGGCGGGCGATCTCGCGTTGCAGGAATCGGCACGCATCGCGTTCGGCCTGCGCAAACGGCCGGATGTCAAGAAATTCATAAGAATGGCCGAAGCCTGGCGTCCATGGCGCGGCGTGGCGGCACACCTTCTGTGGGCGTATTATCATGCGGTAAAGCGACGCGAGGGAATATCGCTCGAGCCGGCAAAGAGCTCCTCGCGGAAAATCTCCAAAAAGAAATTCAGAACAAAGGCGAAAAAAAATGGCCGCTGAACTCGACGGCCCGCGCGTCGAGCCGCGCTCGGGCAAGGCGCGGCAACTCGTCGTTTTCCTGCACGGCTACGGCGCCGACGGCAACGATCTGATCGAGATCGGCCGCGCATGGCAAGGGCTGTTGCCGGATGCCGCGTTTGTGTCGCCGCACGCGCCGCACCCTTGCGGTCAAGCGCCGATGGGCCGCGAGTGGTTTCCGCTCACAATGCGCGATCCCGGCGAGCGCTGGACCGGCGTGAATATGGCGGCGCCGGGGCTCAACGCGTTCCTCGATGCCGAGCTGGCGCGCAGACAATTGCCGCCCGCCGCGCTGGCGCTGGTCGGTTTTTCGCAAGGCACGATGATGGCATTGCATGCCGGCCTGCGCCGCGCCGTCGGACCCGCGGCGATTATCGGCTATTCGGGAATGCTGGTAACACCCGAGGATATCGATCCGGAAAAATTCGCCGCTGAGATTCGCTCAAGCCCGCCCGTGCTGCTGGTGCACGGCGATCAGGATCAACTCATCCCTGTTCAGGCGCTATTGCACGCTGCCCAAGGTTTGGCCGCGCTGGAGATACCGGCGGAGTGGCACATTTCGCCCGGCGTCGGGCACGGCATCGATCAGGAAGGACTGCGCCACGGCGGCGAATTTCTCGCGCGGGCATTCAAAAGGCACAACTAGGTGATTTCTTCTCACGCCACCGTGGTTACGGCTTGACCGAGATGTGGCCCTTCATGTTCGGATGGAATTTGCAGTAGTAGTCGATCTCGCCCGCTTTTTTCAGCGTCAGCTTCGCCGATTTGTTGGGGAAGATCATGAAGTCCCAGGACTTGTCGCGGTTCGTCGCTGTATGCGCGACAATGTCTTTGTTCATCCACACGATGGTGTCGCCGACACGAGCGGAAATGTTGACCGGGTTGTAGGCAACCTTGTCGATTGCAACCTGTATAGTCTCCGCGCGCGCAACAGCGGAGCCCCAGATCGACACGGCAACCATCGCCCCGGTGAAAACAAATCCCGCCCGCATCGTCGTACTCATTTTCGTTCGGTCCCTCTTACTTGAATTCAGCCGCCACGTGCTCGGCGTGCTCCAGGTGACCCTGGAAGATCTTCAGGCCTGTCTCCAACAGCGACTTGAGCTCGCCGTTCTGCGCCGACGGAATGAGTGTGTTTTGCAACGCGCCGTCGACCGTCTTGTGATAGGCGACTTCATTGTCGATGTAGGCCTTGTCGAACGCCTTGCCTTTCAACTTGCTGAGTTTGGCGCGCTCGTCCGCCTGGCCCTTGGCAATCGCCTTGCTGGTCGGATTGTCCTGCGGCGTCACCTTCAGCTTCTTGACCAGCGCCAAAGCCTTGTCATTAACCGCTTTGTGGTCGCGCTCCATGTCCTGGGCGAACGCACGCACGTCCTTGTTCTTCGTCTTCTTCAGCGCCAGCTTGGCATTGGCGATATCGGCCAAGCCGGCCGTGTAGGCGATGTGGGCGATTTGAGCGTCATTCAGCTTCGCGCCCTGTGCGGACGCCGCTCCCGATATCAGCAACAGCGTCGCAAATGCCGCCGCGATTTTATTCAGCATCATTGTGGTTCTCCGTGTTGGACCCGCATGGTCCGCGTACTACGCGGCCATTGGATGCCTTCTCACGGCTAAAGGTTCCCGCCGCTTATCGGCCGGCATCGAGCCGGGCGATAACGTTATCGGCCATCCGCTCGCAGCGCCGACCGCCGAAGGGATAAGTGTCGGCCAGGAGCGGACCGAACTGATCCTCGAGATCGCGCCGCAGCATGGCGCGGGCGCGATGCAACCGGGTTTTCACCGTTTCGGGCTTGAGCCCGTAAAGCTCGGCGGTTTCCTCGACGCTCATCTCCTCGATGACGCGGGCGACCAGCACTATGCGAAACGGGTCCGGCAATGCGTCGATCGCCTCTTCCAGAAGATTGCGGATTTGCGCTTGGGCCATGGCGCGTTCAGGGTCCGGTTGAGTAGAGGTCAAAGGAAATGGGACGATATCGGCGCCTTCCGCATCGATCGTCCCCGCCTCGACGTCGGCGATATCGACGGTCGGCTTGCGGCGGCGGAGGCGTCCCAGGGCTTCGTTGACGACGATGCGCGTAAGCCAGGTATTCAAGCTCGATTTTTCCTCGAATTCGCTGATGTGCGTGAAGGCGCGGACGTAAGCCTCCTGCACGGCATCTTCCGCTTCCCAGTCGCTCTTGAGAATGCTGCGGGCAACGCGGAACAGCCGGCGATTGTTGTGCCGGATGATCGTTCTGACGGCGGCACGATCATTCGCCCGCGCGCGGGCAACAAGGTCGCGCTCTTCATTGAGGGGTGTGGCAGCGGAACGTATGGTCATCGCTGGATACTCGCATGGTCGGCTATTTGATGCCGCGCTCCGGTAAAGGTTCCTGAGCGTCAGTGCCGGACCCTAGCACGCGAGAGCGAACGAACCCTCTGTAATGGCTTCACATTCCCGTCACTCTGGCCTATTAATAGGTTAATAACTGCGCGGCGGCAGAGCGCCCGAAGGAGGTTGAGGAGCGTCGCCCTTGAACGTGCACGTGTCGCCCGGCGGTTTCCCTGCCCTGGTGCTCAACGCGGACTTCCGGCCGTTGAGCTATTATCCGCTCTCACTCTGGTCCTGGCAGGACGCGATCAAAGCGGTTTTCCTTGAGCGCGTTAACATCGTCGCCAATTACGATCGGGCGGTCCACAGCCCCAGCTTCGAGATGAAGCTACCGAGCGTCGTGTCGCTCAAGACCTTCGTAAAGCCTTCAACTCATCCCGCGTTCACCCGCTTCAACGTTTTCCTGCGCGACCGTTTTGTCTGCCAATATTGCGGCGAGCGCGACGACCTCACGTTCGACCATCTGCTGCCGCGCTCACGCGGCGGACATACGACGTGGAACAACGTCGTCGCCGCCTGCTCGCCGTGTAACCTGCGCAAAGGCAACATGACGCCGGGCGAAGCGAAGATGTGGCCGTCGCAAATGCCGTTTCAGCCTACCGTCCAGCACTTGCACCGCAACGGCCGCGCATTTCCGCCGAACTATCTGCACGAGAGCTGGCTTGATTATCTCTATTGGGACACTGAACTCGAGCCTTGATGGTTCGGCAGCCCGAAGCGGCATTCGGTTCCTTGCGCTAAAATAGTTCCGTTCCAAGTTGCGGACGCGCCCACAGCGGGCGCGCGCGGAACGGAAAAGTCCGGCCACCGTTCCCCTCCGGGATAAGGAAACCGATGTGGAGGAACTTCGATGAGGCCGCACTTACTTCTAACGACGACCGCGCTGGCACTGGTGCTTGGGATGGCTTCCGCGCAGGCCCAGGGCCGCGGGGACCGCAATGGCATGCAAAACACGCAATCGAGTCCGTCGACGCAAGGACTAGATCAGCATGGTGCGATGCCGTCGCGCGCCGGTTCACCGCGTGAGGAAACAACCGGACAGTCGCGCACACCTTCGATGAATTCGGAGCAAGAGCCGAGGGCATCCGATCGAGATCGCAACGACGATACAAATCGAGTTCAAAGCGGCCACGATGAGAGTGGAAGGTCGCCAGCCAACGCTGAGAATGACCGCGAGCGGACATTGGGCGAAGGCAACGCCGCCGCCGATCAAACCAAGACAAAAGAGCCGTCAGCCGCACAATCCGAACATCGCGGACGGTCATCGAAATCGGCGAACGAGCATGAACGAAATGATCGGAGCTCTGCACGCAAGGAGCAAAATAACAAGAACGCGGACCGTCATCGGGCCGAGGAACGGAATCGCAACGAGGCCGATCGCGATCATGCGAGAGACCGCCGCAACGACGAGGCGGGCCGCAATCGCTCGAGCCACGAGAACAATCGCGCGGCGGAGCGGCCCAACACCAGACACCAGCGCACCGCAAGCCACGCCAAGCACGCCGAACGACTGTCGGCATCGCTCAAAAGCAGTCAGAAGACGCGCCTTGCCAGCGCCGTCAGCCGGATCGACGTGAGGCCGGTCACCAACGTGAACTTCTCCGTATCCGTTGGGAGGATAGTCCCCACCACAGTAGTGTTGCATCCGGTGCCTGAAGCCATTGTCGACATCATTCCGGAATATCGCGATTACGAGTTCTTCGTGGTACGCGATGAGATCGTCATCGTCCAACCGCGGACGCATCGCATCGTCGATGTTATCGAGCGCGGCGGTCCGGCCCGCGCAGAGGTGACGACAACCACAACAACGCGGAAGGTGCGCCTGTCGGATCACCAGCGCGACCTGATCCGCAGGGATGTGCCGCGGGGCCGCATCACCACGGGCGCCGGCACGGAAACGAGGATCATCGTGGGTGAAGAGCTTCCGGAGTCGGTCGAGGTCCAGAGCTTCCCTGAGGAGATCTATGAGGAAGTGCCGACAATACGCAGCTATCGCTACATCGAACGCGGACCGAACGTTTATCTGGTCGATCCGGATAGCCGCCGGGTTATCGAGGAAATCGAATAGCTGACGGAAATATCAGCGAAGAAGGGGCGGCATTGTCGCCCTTTCTTTTTTATGTGTCGCCTCCGCCTTGCGGAGGAACGGACGCGTCCTATATGCGTTCGAGCGATGACGTCGAGCCTGAAAGGCTCCGTCGTCTCGCAGGCGGGAAATCGACCTGCGGTAAACGGCCACGATAGGTCGGTGACGCCGGATGTACGCGCACCTTCTGTTCGTGGTCGTTAGCTTATTCAGCTCGCGGTCTTCAACCGTTCCTTATCGTAGCCGGCGACGCGCTTGTAGCTCTCGGAGAGCGCGATGAGTTCCTCACGGCTGATGACATCGTCGATACTCTTGAAAGGCTTGTCGCCCGTGCGGCGATAGACTTCGTGCAGGATGGCGTCCGGCGGCGCACTGCGGTTGGCAAGAACGACCTTGGCAGTTTCCGGCAGCCGCTTGGCTTCATAGGCCTTGAGCGCCACGACCGGATCGGCATTGGCCTTCAGCGCGTCCGTGAGCGCACGGCAATCGAGGATGGCTTGCGCTGCGCCGTTGGCGCCACGCGGATACATCGGATGCGCGGCGTCGCCGAGCAGCGTGAGGCGGCCGAAGCTCCAACGCGGCAGTGGATCCTGGTCGACCATCGGATACTCGAGGACCGCGTCCGCGCTCTTGATGAATTCCGGCACGTCGAGCCAGTCGAAATGCCAGTCTGCCATCGCGGGAAGAAAATCTTCGAGCCGTCCGCCCCTGTTCCAGTCGCGCGCCTTGTACTGTGGAGTTTCAATATCGCAAACCCAGTTCACGAGCTGCCGGCCTTCGGAGTCGATGTTATTGCGGATCGGATAGATCAGGAGCTTGGCCGGGTGGTGCCAGCCGACGCGGATCATGCTGGCGCCCGACATGAACGGTTTCCACCGTGTCACACCGCGCCACATGTTGATGCCGGAATACTTCGGTGGTCCCTCGTTCGGATAAAGCTGTTTGCGCAAGCTCGAATGGATGCCTTCGCAACTCACCACCACGTCCGCACGTTGCGGCGGCAACGGCTTGCCGTTCACGTCCTCGAAATATGCAATCGCCTGCGCACCCTCATAATCGACGCGCGTGCACTTCATGCCGGTCGTGACCTTGTCCTTGCCGGCGCGCGCGAGGAAAGCGTCCAGCAGCACCATTTGCAGGTCGCCGCGATGAATCGAAAATTGCGGCACGTCGTAACCGGCAAAGCGTCCGGCCGGCTCGCTGTAGATGTACTGGCCGAAGCGGTTGAAGAAGCAATATTCGCGCGTGATCACCGCGACTTTCGACAATGCGCCTTCAAGTCCGAGCGCACACAGTTCGCGCGAGGCATGCGGCAAAATGTTGATACCGACGCCGACCGCCTTGAGCTCGGGCGCCGCTTCGGCAATCCGGCAGGCGATGCCCGCGCGATGCAACATCAAACCGAGCGTGAGGCCGCCAACGCCTCCGCCGATAATCAGGACTTCCATTCAGGACCTTCCATAGGAAAGCTTTGCGCCCCAGCCGGCAACTGCCGCGAGCGCGAGGGATACCAGAACATC
>DASUKT010000360.1:0-3535 GCA_036278575.1 Pseudolabrys sp.
GCGAGAGCGAAGAGCCCCACACGGGACGATTTTATGAACGTCATGATTCCAACTCCTGTCCGTATTTCGTTTGTGTGTGGGTTTGCTAGAGCGCGGCGGCGTCTGTCTCGCCGGTGCGGATACGCACGGCGTGGTCGAGGCCGAGAACGAAAATCTTTCCGTCGCCGATCTGGCCGGTTTTTGCCGCCGCAGTGATCGTGCCGACGACTTTGTCGACTTGATCGGACGGCACCGCGACCTCGATCTTGATCTTCGGCAGGAAGCTGACGGCGTATTCGGCGCCGCGGTAGATTTCGGTGTGGCCCTTTTGCCGGCCGTAGCCTTTGACCTCGCTGACGGTCAGTCCCTGGATGCCCATCGACGTCAAGGCGTCGCGAACCTCGTCGAGCTTGAACGGTTTGATAATGGCCATGACGATCTTCATGGATTCGATCCCCGCTGGAGCCCGTTTGGTGGTTACGCAGTGCGGGCGGATACACTGAGGTCCGCCCGCAACGCGCACGTTGCGGGCATCGCCGCGCTTCCAGAATCAAACGTCGTGCCAGATGCGGGTTCTGGCTCTATCCGTTTGGTTTTATTCAGGGATTGTCGGCGGCACGCGCAGGCCGCCTCGGCGAAGCAGGCGCTTCGCTCAAGGACACATCAGGCCTGCACAAGAATTAGCCAACGAGCATATTGAACAAAAGCGCGCCACATGGGGCGGGGGAACCTCGCGCCCGCCACCGGCGGGCGCGACTCGGCCATTGAACTACTGCAGCGCCTCGCCGTGCAGCGAGACGTCGAGGCCCATGACTTCATCCTCGGTCTTGACGCGCAGGGGTACGAACATCTGCACGGCTTTCAGGATCACAAAGGTCAGCACGCCCGACCAGACCAGCGTCACCACGATGCCGTAGAGCTGGATCAGCACCTGCTTCGGATTGCCTTCGAGGAGACCGGCTACTCCATTCGGAGCATCCGGGCTCACCGACAGGGCCGCAACGGAGAACACGCCGGTGAGCAACGTTCCGGTCAGACCGCCGATGCCGTGGACGCCGAAGACGTCGAGCGAGTCGTCATAGCCGAGCTTCAGCTTGAGCCACGTGCAGGCCCAGAAGCAGATGGCGCCGGCGATGATGCCGATCAACAGGCCCTGCATCGGCAAGACGAAACCGGACGCGGGCGTGATCGTGCCGAGGCCGGCGACGGCGCCCGAGATCATGCCGAGCACGGACGGCTTGCCGCGCGTCCACCATTCGAGCGCCACCCACGTGCAGGCGCCGGCGCTGGCGGCAAGATGCGTCGAGACGATTGCCATGGCGGCGCGTCCGTTTGCGCCGAGCGCGGAGCCGCCGTTGAAACCGAACCAGCCGACCCACAACAGTCCAGTGCCGATGACCGCAAGCGACAGATCGAACGGCGCAAGATTGTCCGTGCCATAGCCGCGGCGCTTGCCGATCACGAGCGCCGACACGAGGCCGGCGACGCCGGCGTTCAAATGCACAACGGTGCCGCCGGCGAAGTCGAGTACGCCGGCAGTGCCGAGGAAACCGCCACCCCACACCCAATGCGCGATCGGCACATAGACCAGCAGCAGCCAAAGCGCCGAGAACCAGAGAAACGCCGAGAAACGCAAACGATCCGCTACCGAACCCGCGACCAGCGCCACCGTGATGATCGCGAAGGTCATCTGGTAGATCATGAACAGACTTTCGGGGATCGTTTTCGCTAGCGGCGAAATCGAATCCATCGACATGCCGCGCAGGAATATTCTTTGCAACGAACCGATGAGCGCGCCGTCGCCTGTGAAGGTGAGCGAATAGCCGACGATCGCCCATAGCACCGAAACGAGAAACGTCGCGGCGAGGCTTTGCGCCATGGTGGCAAGCACGTTTTTCTTGCGCACCATGCCGCAATAAAAAAGCGCCAGCCCCGGAATTGTCATCATCAGCACGAGGCCGGTGGCGCCGATCATCCAGGCCGTGTCGCCACCGTCGATTTTTGCTGTTTGCGCGAACGCAGGTGAGGCGGCGAGCGTCGCAACAACAGCGGCCGTTACTTTGAAGCTCCTATTTCCCCACTTCATCTTTAGTCCCCCAGATGACCTTGCTTTGCTCAAGCGCTTCTTTTCGCCCGTTCTGCGGTCGCTCTACGCACCCTGCATGCCCCAGTGTTTTTTCGGCCATGGATTGACGCCGTTGCGGGAACGAGCAGTTCGATTCAAAGCGCGTTGGTATCGGTTTCGCCCGTGCGGATGCGCACCGCCTGCTCGATCGGCGTGACGAATATCTTCCCGTCGCCGATCTGCCCGGTCTTCGCCGCGCTGGCGAGCGCCTCCATCACCTGATCGAGCTGTTCGCTCGCGACCGCAACCTCGATGCGCACCTTCGGCAGGAAGTTCACCGCGTATTCGGCGCCGCGGTAAATCTCCGTGTGTCCTTTCTGCCGGCCGTAACCCTTGACCTCGCTCACTGTCATGCCATGCACGCCGACGCGGGTGAGCGCATCGCGCACCTCGTCCAGTTTGAACGGCTTGATGACGGCAATGACGAGCTTCATGGATCCCCCCGGCTGCACGATGTTTACGCACCGTGCCAAGTCGTCGTGCAGACCCGTCTTCACGAAGCAGGTCGTTGTGCCGACACTATCGACACGAGGACTGAAAATTAAGCGGGGTCGGTGCCCCAATTTCAGGCAAATTGCCGAAGGTGCAGGCAGATCAGGTAAGTATAGCTGCCCTATCGCGGGTTGGCGGCAAGCGCGCGATCTTTGATGATCGAAGGCAAAAGCCGCCGTGCCCTCGCCCGCGTCGTGCCCGGCCGCATGCGCGGATCGTAAAGAATCGTCAGGAGCGCGCGGTCGTAGACCGACAGATAACCGACCATTCGGTTCTGGTTGAGCGTGGTCCACGGATTGTGCTGGTCGTGACTGGATAACCCGAACGCGTGCAGCAATTCGTGGTAGGCGCAATCGAGAAAGACCGCGTCGCCTTGATCGACGATGACGAAGGACACGGAATGGACAATCTCGCCCGCCGCGTTCGACTTCACGCTCGTCATGCATTGCGGATCGGTGCGCGCGATGAAGCGGCGCGCGATCTTGCGCCCGAACGCGGCCACGAGCGCGGCATTGAAATGCTTCTCGTCGATCAGGCGCACCTCGATATCCGCGGGCGAAGCGGCGGACACGACGCTGGCATGAAGATCGGGCACCTCTTTGGCGTATTCGCGGGCAATTTTTCGCATCACCGCGCTGCGCTCGACGCTGCCGCCGGGAATGACGCGGATGGTGATCGGCCGGTCGTAGCGGCGGATGCCTTTGGGATGCTTGCCGATCAGAAGATCGGATCCGAATGCAAGCGCGAGAAAGCCGCGCGATAATTCGCGCACGGAAAATCGCGTGTACTGCGGCGGCGCGCCGGGAAAGGAGCCTGGCGGTGCGGGCTCTTTGCCGGATGCGGCGAGTGCCGCAGGCGGCGTGGTAAGTGAAAACGCGATTAGAAATGCGAGCACATGTTTTGACCCCCTCCTCATTCCTCCCCCTTTCAGGGGGAGGA